>CACXZI010000012.1:38524-66502 GCA_902772105.1 Oscillospiraceae bacterium
AATAAGTTTAATAAAACTAAAAAAGAGTTTAATAGAAGTTTAATTAATAAGTTTAATATAACTAAAAAAGAGTTTAATAGAAGTTTAATTAATAAGTTTAATAAAACTAAAAAAGAGTTTAATAGAAGTTTAAATAATAAGTTTTATATAACCAAAAAAGAGTTTAATAGAAGTTTAAATTATAGGTTTAATAAAACTAAAAAAGAGTTTAATAGAAGTTTAATTAATAAGTTTAATAAAACTAAAAAAGAGTTTAATAGAGGTTTAAATAATAAGTTTTAATATAACTAAAAAAGAGTTTAATAGAGGTTTAATTAATAAGTTTAATATAACTAAAAAAGAGTTTAATAGAGGTTTAATTAATAAGTTTAATAAACTAAAAAAGAGTTTAATAGAAGTTTAAATAATAAGTTTAATAAAACCAAAAAAGAGTTTAATAGAGGATTAATTAATAAGTTTAATAAAACTAAAAAAGAGATTAATAGAAGTTTAAATAATAAGTTTTATATAACTAAAAAAGAGTTTAATAGAAGTTTAAATAATAAGTTTTAATAAAACTAAAAAAGAGTTTAATAGAAGTTTAAATAATAAGTTTAATATAACTAAAAAAGAGTTTAATAGAGGTTTAATTAATAGGTTTAATTAAATAACAAAATCAAGGTCTTTGTTTTTTAACATATTTTTTTCTTTTGAACTTAAAGAGGCAAGGGAAGGACTAAAATCTTTTTCTTTTAACTTGTTTGAAAAATAATGTAAAAAAGATTCCAGCTCTTTTATTGTTAGTTTTTCTATTATGTCTTTAAAGCAGGTGGATTCTGTCATGAAATTGTTTAAATATGAAAGTTTAATAACGTTTGATTTTAGTCGGTTTTTATAATATTCCAAAGCTTTAGTGTTTTTTTGGAATTCACTTACATTATAGTCGCTTATTTTATAGTATTTTTTAACTCTTTTTGTGACACCAGCTTCTTTTTGAGCAGGAACAGCAACAAAAGACCATTCATAAGCATCGGTTGGGTTTTCTAGTTTTATATAACAAAACCTATCGTCATATTTTGTGCCTAAAATGTGGTTACAGCTGCCGTTATATTGGTTTCCACAAATAGAGCAAACTTTTTTTTCTATTCTGCAACTAACGCTAACTTCTTTAACAATTCCTGCGTCTATTTTTAAGATTAAATCGTTGGTGTTTGGGCTTTTAACCATATATGCCCATGCTTTTAGAACATATTTATCTTCTCCATAAAGTGTTTTTTCATCTGTTTTAACAACACTTGTTTTATATATTCTTGCTATTTGGTTTTTGCTGGAAGCATCGTGGTCTAAAATTCCTGTTTTTCCTTGAAACATATTCGCCATTTTAAATAAAGATTCTTTGGTGAATGCTTCGCAGTCTCTATCTATATCGTTCCCACATAAAATAACAGAAAAAGTATATAGCTCTTCTGGTTTTATATCTCGTCTTGTGTATGTGTTTATTTTTGAGATGTCTTTTTCTGTGGCTTCAATTGGGGTTAAGCTATTTGTTAACATTTTTCCTCCTTATATTTTTTAAAGATTTGGTAAATTTTAGAATTTTGTTTTTTTTAAAGTTGGGTTAAATTTTCTTCGTTTTCTAGTTTTCTTGTTTGAGCAGAAAGATATTTAACCTGTGCTGCTTTATATTCATCAGCAAAGTTTAGGTTGCTCCAACAAATTTTTGGTTTAGTGATAAAACCGTTTAGATATAGTGCAGTTTTTGCAATTTTTAATATTATTGGGTTTAAAAGGCGTCTATAGTAGCTTATTTCTTCTATGAAGAACTTAGATTGTTGTTCACACATTCTTTCGGTTGTAGACCAGCTAAGCCCCAACATAAAGGGCGGGATTGAAAGTTTTGCAACAATTTGTTCAATCATTTGTCTTGCAGGAATTTGGCAGTCTAGCAGTTGGTTATCGGCGCCAATTGCAGTTATTTTAACGTCTCCAACAGATATAAAATCTTTTATTTGACCGTTTTTGCTGCAAGACATAGCATCAGACCATTCTTTTGCAATTAGTTCAGCTCTTTCTTTTGCATAAGCATTGTCTATTTCTGTGTCTTTTGGATTATAGTTAATTGAAAAGCGAATATTTCCTACTCTGTCGAAATTTTCTCCAACTGCATTATAAATTTTCATTAAAATATCGCTAACAAAAGGCAAGCTACTAAGCATGCTTTTTCCTTTAACTTCGCCAGGATTTGGGTTTAAAGAAGAAAACAATATTAAATCTTTGTTTTTTGTTTTAATTGGGGCTATGCTTTCTCCTTTAACATAAACATCAACATCAAGGCCATCTTTATCTAAACATAAAAAAATATCGTCTATGTTTGCATTATAAAGGGCTTTTATGTTGTAGTTTTTGTCTAGAACTATTTCACCAACAGCATTGCCATACATTAAAAGGCTATCTAAATAGATCTGCAAAAAAGCATATAAACCAGTCATAGAGTGGCCAACTTTAACGTTTAAAGCAAAGTCGTTTAAAAAGTTTTCAGCTTTTTTATCTTTGCAAGAAAATTTAAAAGAGCCGGTTATTTTTTCTATTTTTTCGAATGCAGCATCAACTATTGGAATATAGTCTCTAATTTTTCTATATACATAATTTTTGGTGTTTTCTGAAATGGAAGAGCCAAATATTGTTTCTATTTCGGTTACTTTTTTTGGTCTTGTTTGCACCAAAAGGTCTTTTTTTGAAAAATTAACCTGCGGCTTTTTTCTTTTAAATAACGCCATTAAAGTTTAAACATCTCCTTTCTTTTAATTTTTACACCAAGTTAAAAATAAAATTATAATAATAAAATTAAACTAAGTTAAAAATAAAATTATAATAACAATAAAATTAAACTAAGTTAAAAATAAAATTATAATAAAAATAAAATTAAACTAAGTTAAAAATAAAATTATAACAAACAATAAAATTAAACTAAGTTAAAAATAAAATTATAATAAATAAAATTAAACTAAGTTAAAAATAAATTTATATAATAAATAAAATTAAACTAAGTTAAAAATAAATTTATATAATAAATAAAATTAAACTAAGTTAAAAAATAAAATTATAATAAATAAAATTAAACTAAGTTAAAAATAAAATTATAATAAATAAAATTAAACTAAGTTAAAAATAAAATTATAATAATAAATAAAATTAAACCAAGTTAAAAAATAAAATTATAATAAAATAAAATTAAACTAAATTAAAAATAAAATTATAATAATAAATAAAATTAAAAATTAAACCAAGTTAAAAAATAAAATTATAATAAAATAAAATTAAACTAAATTAAAAATAAAATTATAATAATAAATAAAATTAAACCAAGTTAAAAAATAAAATTATAATAAATAAAATTAAGCCAAGTTAAAAATAAAATTATATAATAAATAAAATTAAATTTTTCGGTTAACAGAAGTTGCTAGAAATGGTTTAGAACTTTTTGAAAAAACAAAAGAGCAAAAATAGCGTATGTCGTCCATAGCGTGGTCGTTTTCTTTTTTAACAGAGTCAAAATTTTTGTTTTCGTTCCATTGATATAAAAAAAATTCTTTAATTGAATTTTTGCAATTTTGTGAAAATTTAATTAAGCCTTTGTTTAAAACATCTGAAACTATGTTAATTCCTTTTAAAACGTCATTGGAGGCTTTTTTAACGGGGAATTTTAAATTTTTTCTAATGCATTCAATAAAATTTGCAGCGCTTGGGTCTACTATAATTGCTTTTATTTTTCGGTTTTGTATTAATTTTTTTAGTTCTTTTAAATGTTCTTCATCTGTTTTTCGAACTCCGGTTAAGCGAGATTCATAATAATATTCATCTATTCTAAACCATATATTATTGTGTTTTCCCCAAAGGCCAAAAGAACAAGGGTTTAGCGTTCCATAGTCACATGAAACAATAAATTCATCAAACTGGCTGGGAAGGGTTTTAACAACATGTTTTTCTTGTTTAAACATTGGGTATATCTGTCCGTGAACTGGAGTCCAAATTCCTTTAATGAATCTGTCGAAAAAACTTCCGCTATATAGTTTTTCATATCGTTTTATTATTTCTTTTGAAAGAGAAGGGTTGTCTTTCATAGTCATATGTATATATAAAGCGTGTTTTTTTTCTGCCTTTTGTATCCATTCTGTGTAAAACCAATGAAAGGGGTTTTGTGGATTGCAATTAAAAAAAAATTTTGAGTTTAAAACAGAACATCTAGCAAGAGCTTGTTCAACAAAAGAGCGTGGCATTAAAACAACTTCGTCTAAAAAAACGCCAGCAAGAGTTATTCCTTGAATTAAAGATGCGCTTTTTTCGTCGTTTCCGCCAAAGAAATAGAATCTATTGGTTTTGTTTTTAAAGGATATGTCCATATGGTTTTTAGACATAGTGCTACTGCAAGAAAAACCAAGAGATTTTAAATTTTGTGAAAGAGAAAAAATAATGTTTCTTTTAACAGATTCAATTGTTTTGCCACATATTGCAAAGATTTGGTTATTAAAATTAAAAATAGCCCAAAAAACAAAAGACAAAGACATGCAAACAGTTTTTCCAGAGCGTATAGATCCATCGCAGATTATTGCATAATAGTTTTTATATTTTTCTTGTGTCCACCAATTTAAAATTAGTTTTTGTTTTGCTGAAAAGGTTTTAAATTGCATCATTTTCATCATAAGCGGGTTTTGCAGTTAATGCTTTAAAAAAATCATTAATTTGCAGGTTGTTTTGAGTTTTATCTAAAATTGCAAGAAGTGTTTCAATTGCTTTAATTCTATCTATGAATTTAAATTCAAAACCGCCATCTTTTAGTTTTTTTATTTCGCATATATTAAATAAATCTAAATTTTCTATTTCTTCTTTAGACATTTCTTCAGCTTTGGTTAAAAGTTTAACTGTGTCGTTTGAGCGATATAAAATCATCCTTTTTAGAGCTATTATGAAAAGGTTATATATTTTATCTTGTTGTGTTTTGTTTTCTAAATTTTTTATTAGAGAAGAAATTTCTTTTTTAGATAGAAGTTTTTCTGCAATTTTTTCGGCTTTTTGGGCGGGGTAACCTGCTTTTATTGCAGATTCTTTAGGGTTTAAATAGTTGCAATAATGCCTACAAAACAAGGTTTCTTTTTCGCTTAAAATTGTTTCACCTCCTTTTTTATAAAAAAACCCCTTCCATAAGGTCTATAAAAAATAAAAAAGTTGCACTCATTTTGCAACTTCTAAAAAATTAAAATTAAAATAAACTAACAAAAATAAAGTTTAATCTTTAATATAAATATAAATAAAATAAGAATAAAGATAAAGTTTAATCTTTAATATAAATATAAATAAAATAAGAACAAAAACAAAGTTTAATCTTTAATATAAATATAATAAAATAAACTAACAAAAACAAAGTTTAATCTTTAAATAAATATAATAAAATAAGAACAAAAATAAAGTTTAATCTTTAATATAAATATAAATAAAATAAGCTAATAAAAATAAAGTTTAGTCTTTAAATAATATAACTAAAATTAAAATAAGCTAAAAAAACAAAGTTTAGTCTTTAAATAAATATAATAAAATAAAAACAAAAATAAAGTTTAATCTTTAATATAAATATAATAAAATAAACTAACAAAAACAAAGTTTAATCTTTATATAAATATAATGAAATAAACTAACAAAAACAAAGTTTAATATTTAAATAAATATAATGAAATAAGAATAAAAATAAAGTTTAATCTTTAAATAAATCTGCAACATCAACAATAAATGTTTTTAATTTAAAGTTTTTGTTATATGAAACAGAAATTGCTGTATTTTCAAAAAAGAAAGTTTTAATATTTTTTAAATTCAGTGTATTAATTTTTAAAACATTGTTAAAAATAGATATGTCTTTTCTTTTGCAAAAAGCTTCTTTTTTTGTCCACACTTTGAAAAAAAAATTTTCTTCATTATTAGACTTCAAAAATTTTAAATATTCTTCTTCGCAACAAATTTTTTTTATTGTTTTTAGTTTAGAGTTTTCTATTGTTTCAACATCCACCCCAATAGATTCTTTTGAAATGGCAACGGCAATTAAATTTTTTGTATGACTTATATTAAAAGATATTCTATTTGTGAAATTAAGTGAAGGTTTTTTATTTTTGGAATATCTAAAAGATGGTGGATTTTTTACTATTTTGTTTTTTTTTAGAGCATAAAAAAGTAAATAATACCCCAAAAGGCAGTTTAATCTACTTTCGTTTTTTTTTAGTTTACTATATTCTATAATTCTTTCTTTTGGCATGATATTTATTGTGTTTTCTATTATTTTTAGATTAATATTGTCATATTTCAATGACAAAAAAAGTTGAATTTTGGGTATAGATTTTTTTGTTTCCATAAATTACCTCCGCCACATTTTTCCATAAAGCTGTATAAATTATCGATAAATGTATATAATAATTAACAAATGCATCACAATTTAACAAGAGCTAAATAAATTGATTGTGAAGGAATTCACAAAATTAAGATAGAAATGGGAGAAGAAAATGAGTGCAAGAAGAGCAACAGGAATTGTTAGAAGAATTGATAGTTTAGGCCGTATAGTAATTCCAAAAGAGATACGAAGAACGATGCAAATTCGTGAGGGAGATTCTTTGGAAATTTATGTATTGCCTGAAGGAGACATAGTTCTGAAAAAATATTCTACAATTGACGAGCTTGGTAAATATGCTGAAAGTTACGCAAACCAATTATTTAAAATGACTGGGAATGTTGTAATTATAGCAGATCGAGAAAGAGTTGTTGCAGTTTCTAGTAATGCTGCAAAGCAAGATATAGTTGGAAAATCTGTTTCTGCTGAATTTGATAGATTAATGCAAAAAAGAAAGACCTATACTGCAACTAAAGAAAGTGTTTTATATCCAATACAAAATGTATCTTATAAAGGCCTTGTTTGTGTGCCGATAATTTCTTATGGGGATTTAATAGGATCTGTTATATTGGTTGATGAAAAAGGAGAACAAGCAACCGAATCTCAGGTTAAATTAGCTCAATTTGTGGGAACTTTGTTTACAGAACAAGCAATAGAATAAGTATTTTATGAAAAAGTTTTGAAATATAATATATACTATATATTAATCAACTAGGTTTATTATATATTAAAAAATACAAAAAAATCAATCTGTTTTTGCAATTATAATTATAATATGAAGTTATAATTGTTATGAGATTTTTTTGTTTTAAAAAAATCATAGCCTATTTGCAACTAGATATAGCTATATATATTTAATACTTTAAAAATAAAATAATTATAAATTTATTGACAATAGGATAAATTTATATGAAAAATTGAATATTATTTATTAATTATAATATATGTGGAAAATTATATATAAGAATAATATATAAATTTATGATTTTATGTCATTATATTGATTAGATTTAAAGGTTTTATTTATGTAACAAAATGTATTGAAAAATATTGAGAAAAATGGTCATGATATAAAGATAATTTTTAACAAAATGTATAATGAAAAATATATAAACATTGAAAAAGCAAAATTAGAGAAGGGGATTTTTTTCATCTAAATATATATAATTGATGATATAATAAAAAACTTTAGAGACAGATTAATTGTGATATAACTATATATTAAAATGTTGAAAAGTTTTATTATGATTAGATTTAGAATAGGCTTATCAATAAAAATAACTTTAAAAAAGAATTAAATTTAAAATAATATATGTTTAGAAATTTATGAGTTATTATGGCGAAGATATAATATTAAAAAGATTCAAATATTAATAATTCATGGATTGATTATGTAAAAATATAGATATTAATAGGTTAAAATCATTTAACATTATGATATTTTAATTAGAATTAATTAATAGAAAAGAATTTTGATGAAATATTTAAAAGCTTAAGATATTGAAATTAAAAAAATATAAAAATAAAATATTAAAGCAATTTATTAATAAAAATATATATAAAAAGGATTTAGCATATAAAATAAAGTTATAATTAATTATATGGCAAATTGAAATATTAAAATAAAATTGAACGATTATGAATTAAGATAATTATTAATAGATATTGAGTGGATATATTTAAATCTCAATAAACTATATACATAATAAAAATTAGCTAAATTTTGAAACTTCCTGTTATTTTAAAGTTAATATATTCACAAACATTTGTTATGTGGTCTGCCATTCTTTCTAAAGATTTCCCGATTAAAACGGTGTTTATAACATTAGGTAGTTTTAGGGTGTTAAGATTAGTTGAAACAAAAACCTTAAGATCCTTGTAGATTTTATCCGAAATAGAATCTTTATTATTAACGTCAACAATTTTTGAGCTATCTTGTTCTAAATAGCTTTCAACCATGCCAACAAACATGTTTTTAGCATTTTCACAAAGAGCGATTATTAGATTAATGCATTCTTCGTTGTTTAAATTTTTCATATCAAGAAAATGTTCACAAACGGATGCACAATAATCAGAAATTCTTTCAAGATCGGTTATCATTTTTAATATTGCTGTAACTTCTCTTAAATCTCCAGCGACTGGTTGTTGACGAATTAGAATTTTTATGCAGAATTCTTCTATTTCAATTTCTAAATTATCTACAATATCATCGTTGTCTATAACTGTTTGTGCTAAAGCAAAGTCTTTGGTTTTAATTGCTTTAATCATCATATCTATGTTGTTTTTAATAGCCATATCCATTTTTAGTAATAAATTATGTAGTTTTTCCATTTCAACTCTAAATTGTTTGCGCATCATTTTAATACACTCCAAATAAAATTTTAATATTTAATTACTGTATTGTAGCATGTTAAATAATAGAAAATTGCCGATTTTAAAAGAAAAAAGGTTGTTGAAAAATAAAATCAATTTAAAATAATATTATAACAGAAATTCTAAATTTTAGCTATATTTTTCTATTTATCTAGTAAATAATTTGTAAAGTAGATAATATTTTAATATATATAAAGAAAAAATATGGTTTAATTATAAACAATATACAAATTATATTTTAAATATATGTTTGTAGTGACTTCATAATAAAAAATTTTTGAAAATCTTAATATTTTAAAGTTTCTGTTGTATATATAACAACAATACGTATAGTATAAATATACATTTTAATATTTTTTGTATATTTTTAAGTAGGCAAAAGATGGTTATTAACAAAAATAAACAATAAAGACTAAAATTATATAAATTTTAATACGTTATAGTAATATATTTTTAACATTTGGTAGAATTTAATAATTATAAAACATAATGTAAACATTATTAAATTTAAAATAAAATATTAATATTAAATAATAAATAATAATTTTGATATTATATATAAAAATCAAATTAAAACTATAATTCATAATGTAAAATTCACTATAAACACGTTTACGTCAATTTATGTAAACATAGCTAAATTTAAAACTAAAAAATATGGGTAAAATAATAATGTTAATGCATTAAAAATCAACAGAATTTTCCTGTTATATATTTTTCGGTTAATTCATTTTCTGGATTTGTGAAAAGTTTTTGTGTTTTGCTATATTCAATAACTTTACCTTTTGTGAAAAATGCTGTCATATCAGATATTCTTGCAGTTTGACGCATATTATGTGTTACAACAACAACTGTATATTTTTTTTTAAGCTCTAACATTAAATCTTCGATTTTAAGTGTTGAAATAGGGTCTAGAGCTGAAGTTGGCTCATCCATCAAAAGAATTTCGGGTTCAACTGCTAAAGCTCTTGCAATGCAAAGCCGTTGTTGCTGGCCTCCTGAAAGAGAAAGAGCGGAATTTTTTAGATTATCTTTTAGTTCATCCCAAATAGCAGCTCCTTTTAAAGATTTTTCTACTATTTCGTTTAGTGTTTTAATATTTTTAATTCCGTGCACACGTGGGCCATATGCAATATTATCAAATATGCTCATAGGGAATGGGTTTGGAGTTTGCGCAACCATACCAGCTTTTTTTCTTAATAAACTAACATTAACTTTTGGAGAATATATGTCTTCGTCATCAATTTTAACTTCTCCTGTAACTTTGCAGTTTAAAACAAGATCGTTCATGCGATTTATTGTTTTTAAACAGGTGGACTTACCACATCCAGAAGGGCCAATAAAAGCAACAATTTTTTTTTCTTCAATATCTAGGTTAACGTTTTCTAAAGCCCTAAAATTGCCGTAATATAAATTCAAATTCCTTATTAAAATTTTTATTTTTTTTTCCATTAAAAAGCTCCTAAGATTTATTTTTTGCAAAGTGCCCTATAATTTTTGTTAAACAGTTCAGAAAAAAAGAAAAAAATATTAAAATTATAGCAACAGCAAAACATAAATTAATAGCATCATGTGAATTGCCATTCCCAGCGGTGAAATAAAGGTGGAGTGTTAAGGTTTTTCCGCTTTTGAAAATATGTGTTAAAATATTTTTTGGAAGTTTGTTGGCAGTTCCTACGGTTAAAAGAAGTGAAGCTGACTCACCAATTATTTTACCTGCTGATAATATTAAAGCGGTTAAAATTCCAGGCATTGCTGATGGTAAAATCAAATTAAAAATAACCTTAAATTTGCTGGCTCCAAGGGCTAAAGCTCCTTTTTTATATGAGCTAGGAACACTTAGTAAAGATTCTTTTGAAGTTTCTATAATGTTGGGCAGAACAGTTAAAGAAACGGTTAAACATCCAGCTAAAATAGAAGGGCCAAGGCCAAAACCCACACAAAAAAGGCTATATCCAAAAAGGCCGATTAAAATTGAAGGAATGCTTGCTAGTGTGTTTGTTAAAAAAGAAACTATGTTAAACAGTTTTTGATTTTTTTCGTATTGTGTTAAATATATGGCGCATCCAATTCCAATTGGTGTTGCTATTAAAAGTGTTAAAAAAACTATATAAAATGTGTTTATAATAACCGGCAAAATTCCTTTTTCAACGCCATCCACAACATTTGAAATAAGTTTAAAATTCAGGTGAAAAATCCCTTTTTCAAAAATATAAAACAAAAAATATATAAAAAATGCGCTAACAATAAAAAAGCTTAAAAACAAAATAGACTTAAGGAAAATGTCGTAAATTCTAAAATTTTTTCCATATATTGAATTTTTAACAGTTTTTGTTTCCATAATAAACTCCAATATAATGCTTAAAAATAAAACAGCAAATCTATTATAGCATAAATTTTATAAAAATTTTAACAAATATTAAAATTTAACGGTTTTTAAAGATTTTTTAAATGAAATGTTAATAATAATAATCAAAATAAACAGAATAAAACCAATTCCAAAAAGAGCTTGTCTTAAAAGTCCGCTAGAATAGGAAATATCTATTGCAATTCCTGTTGTTAAAAGTCGAACCGGTTTTAAAAGATTCGGCGGATTCACAACATTTCCAGCAACCATCATAACAGCCATAGTTTCTCCAATTGCTTTTGCAATGGCTAAGGTAACTCCAGAAAAAATTCCAGATTTAGAAGCTTTTAAAGTAACCTTAAAAATTGTTTGTGTTTTTGTAGCACCAAGGTTTAAAGAAGCTTCTTTAAAAGATTTTGGGACGCTTTTTAAAGAAATATATGAGGTGCTAACAATTGTTGGAATAATCATAATAAAAAGAACTAAAATAGCAGCCAATAAAGAATCTCCAACAACTGAAGAAGTAGAATTTTTGTTGAAAACAAACTTAATTAAAGGAACAATTGTGGTCATTCCAAATAGTCCATAAATAACGGAGGGAATTGCAGCTAAAACTTCTATTATTGTGTTAAAAATAAAGGCAACTTTTTTGTGTGCTAATTCGCTTAGATATAATGCAGCTAAAACTCCTAAAGGAACAGCCAAAATTAAAGCTCCAAATGTTGAAATAATTGATGCTAGCAAAAGGTTTAAAATCCCAAATTTTCCGCTTTCTGGCGCCCATTCATTAGAAAAAACAAAATTAAAAAAACCTATTTTAAAAATGGCGGGAAGTCCAAAAACAGATATGTAGATGAAGATTAAAAAAACTATTAAAACCGAAATTAAAGAGCAACAAAAAAATATAGATTCAGCTAATTTTTCTTTTCCTTTTTTTAGAATAGAAAAAATTGCTAAAAATATTTCGAATAAAATACAGAAAATATATGGCCACAAGACGTTTAAGAAAATAAAGCTGCTGGGAATGTTTAGTTCAATTATGTTGTTTTTTATTTCTTTTAACGAGGCTAAAAACAAAAAAACAGACATAGATGAAAAAATGTTAGAAACAGCGCAAGCTATATATCTTTTAAGCAGAAAAGAAAAAATTGCAATAAAAATAAAAATTATATTAAGAAGAACCGAAAGCTTTAAACTAATTGGAAAATTCAAAAAAAATTCTTTACTATAGTCTTTAATTAAAAGTCCTTTATTTAAAAGAATATAAATTCCGTTAAAACTTTCTAACTTCTTAAAAATTTGTAAACTAAAAATTAAAGGGAAGAGTAATATTAAGATTATTAACGCTGACGAAGCCATATAAAAAAATGTAGAATTAAAATATTCTTTTTTTATTTGTTTTAACATAATTTTTTCCTTTTTTTGAAATTTAAAAAACAAAACATTTTTTATTATATATATAATGTAGCATTTTTGCAACGAAAATTTGAATATATTTGAATTGTAAAAAGACTATGTGAAAGATACATAAACTTACAATAATATTTTGTTTTTTTTTGATTATACTAAATATTGATAGATTTGTTCAAAAGATTTGTTTTAATTTCTAGGGACAGGTATAAATCTATTCTGCTTTATGATAGCAGCACCTTCATCAGAATAAATAAAAGAAAACCAAGCGGCTAGAAGTGGATCTTTGGCGCCTTTTTTGGTTATTTGTAAGAGAGGATGAGTAATATGATATTTTGAATTTATAACATTTTTAATGGAAGGATATATTCCGTCTATTTTAACCAAGTTAATAGATTCATCACAAGAACTCAATGAAATATATCCAATAGCATCTTCATCATTTTGAACCTTATATTTAACCTTTCCATTATTTTCAAGTTCAACGTCATATTTAATGAGGTTTTTAAGATTGAGGTGTTTTTCAAAAGCATTTCTTGTTCCAGAAGAAAAATCTCTTCCAACTAAAATTATTTTTTTATTTTTGCCGCCGAGTTCAGCCCAATTAGTTATTTTCTTTTGAAAGATTTTTTGTAATTTAGAAAAAGTGATATTTTCAATGGGATTTTTTCTATTAGTGCAAATAGCAATTGCATCTTTTGCAAATATATGAGAATCGAAAAGTTCTTTATTTTCAGAAGGAGCTAGTTCTCGAGAAAGATCTCCAATTTGGGAAGAATTGTTTAAAACGGCTAAAATAGCTTGTGAAGATCCGCTTCCACTTTTTACAACAAAAGTTTTTGGGTTTAATTTGGAGAATTCATCTCCTAAGTTATCACAAAGTTGTTGTGTTGAAGAAGAACCAACAATGTATAGATTTCCACAAAGACTGTTAAAATCGTGTTTTTTAGATTTATTTAAAAAAAAACATAATGCTAATAAGCAACAAAATAAAAAGACTTGAATGATATAACAAAATTTTTTCATAGTAAAAACCTCAATTTAAAGTAACATACAAAATTTGGAGTAACATATATATTATATATTTAAATTTTAATATGACAATTATATTACAAAAAAAAATAAAAAAAAATTTGCTTTGGGAAAAAAGATATGATATAATCTTTTTGTAAAAATTGAAAATGAATACTGAAAAGGCAATTATTTATAATAAGGATATATTTGAAAATGTATTCATGTTATTCAGTTTTTTATATATAGATATGAAAAAAACCATTTAGATTTCAACTAAATTGAAAAAATAGTAATGAAAAGAGGTGTTTATTTTAGTATTGAAATATAAGGGAGTTTAACCTGCCAAAAATTGGTGATTTTATTTATGTTTATAAATAGTTATGTATTGGGGAAAAATAAACATAAATAAAAAAAGTTGACAAATTGAAAATAAATACTTATAATTAATAAAAAAATCAGGGAGGAAAATTATGAAAAATAACGAAAAGAAATATTTATTTTTTAATAAAAAAATAGTCATGATAACTGCAACAGTTATGATGATGGGGCAGATATGTTTTATGCCTAAAATCGCCCAAAACACAGTAGAAGCCACACAACAAATAGATGATAAAATTATTGTTTCAAAAGAGGATCTTTATAAAAGATCTAATAACCCAGCAAATGCAAATAGCTCGTTAGAAGAATTGACATCGGCAACAAGTAAAAATCTGGGAGCTTTTGTTATGGCTGATGAAGCAAATGCTGGTGGTCAAACAGAAGGTTTTACAAATTTGATGGTAGGATTAGTTGGTAATACGACTGATAAAGCATTCCTTACGGATTTTTTGCGTAGGTGTACTGGTAGAAGTATGAACTTATATAGAAGAGGAGATCAAAAACTAGCATCAATGTTTGGAAAATTTTTCAAGGATAATGATGGTAGATGTAATTTATTAGCTGTTATTAATAATATGGCGAATGATCAAAGATTATTATACGCTGATCGTGAAAAAGCAGAAGCGACGGGACTAGGATTAGGTTCGAGATTAGCAGAAGCAATAAGTGCTTATTTAGATTGCCAAAATTCAATAAAACAATTACTTCAAGCTATTGGAACTCAAAAAGATGATAAAAAAATAGAAAAATTAAATTATTATAGATCAAAAATGAATGATTTGGCTGTCAAAGTAGGTATCTATGCAAGTTTAGTAAAACAAACTGCGTTAACTAATAGTAAATTATTTGAGCGATCAGTGGTAAAATTTTTGAATGGTGATAATGGCATTCAACCTCATAATAATATTTTAAACCAAAATGTAGCAGACGATATGTTCAAAAAAATTATTGTTCCAGGATATAAATTAGTTTATCAAGCAATAAGTAATTTTGCAGATGGTGTAATTAAGGATACGGTCTTGCCTGCTATAAAAGTAGAAAAAATAAATACGCAAACAGCAACAGGTAATATTGAATTATCAGAAATTACAAATTTAGATGTAATTGAAAATGAATTTTTAAAAATGGCTGGAATAAACGAGGGAAAACAATTTTTTGATTCGATAGTAACAAATAATAACAATATCTATAGACAAAAAGCTTTCGTTTATTTTGCGGATTTAATGGGAATATATTTAAATAATACTAGTAATAACCCTTATCTTGAACGGTGTCTTCCATTTGATGAACGTGGGGCTCAGTTAGCAGGACCTGTGAATATGTTGGATGGTCATGCTGATGCTCAGGGAATTGGTTATAATAATGGTTTAGTTCCAAAGTATGGTGTGCCTGTGCCTGGTGCGATGGCACCAGCATATGACCATAACATCACAGTGGGTGCATTATATTCTATAGATCCGGCGGCTGCCAATGTAACTCAACAACAAAGAAATGCTGCTATGCAAAATATAGCAGATTTTCAAAATTTTAGTCTTGCTTACAGATCTTCAGTTTATGGAATTCTTGATTCTCAATTTGGTAAGTCAACAGGATTTTATAACTTGTTAAATAACGCAGATTACATTAAACAACCAGGCAATAATGGGCTTCTTGGCCATACAAAAACAGCGAATTTTGCAGGAATTTATAAAACTAATATTATAGACGCTGTACCAGGAGCCGGCGCCATGGCACCGGTACTTAATGCCTACAAAAACAATGAATATACTATGCTTGGGTTGATAGTTGATGAACTGACTAGAATGGGATTAGAATCAGGAGTGAACTTATCTAGTATGCCTGCATTTAATACTAGATGGAATAGGTTTATGACAGGTAGCGTTGGTCCAGCAGCACCGGGTGGTGCAAATCACAAAGTAGGCGATTATGGATTAGCAATGTTTACAAAACTTATTAATTATGCATATTCAGAAGTTCTATCAATAGATTATGCCAAAATTATGAATCAAAAAAAAGAATTTAAAAAAGTAATGTCTAGTGATGCTATGAGTGCTAAATATATTAGTTTAATAGAAGAAGAAGGGAAATATAGATTAGGTGGAACATATATAGCAGGAAGATTGGATGAATCCGAAGCTTCGGAATTAGTTACTGCTAATATTGATAGGGTTAAAAGATATCTAGCAATAGTTAAAATCTTAGGAGGCAAAAATTTTGCAAATATTATTCCATTTAATAAAAGAACATTCGAAATAGGGGAGAGTAGTTCTGACCCAAAATCACCAAAGGATTATAATGATGATGGAATAAGAATAGAAGATTTAACTAAAGAGAGATTTGAAGTATTTTTGAAAAATATTATCAATATGTATGAAAGATTAAGGGTGTATAATATTGAATCAAGTGATATATATTCAGAAAATGCTGTTCTAAATGCATTATTTAGCTTGTATAAAGCAATTAGTGATTTAAGCAACGCATCATTCAAGAAATCATCACTTGTTGGAAAAGAAGATTTATTATCAGCGATTAGGCAAAACATAATAGAACAAGGTGAAAAAAATAGCCAAAAGCGAATACCTGTTGAAGAGATAGATGAAGTATTAGAAAAAATAAGGAATAGAGATAAAATAGAGTTTAAAAAGAATTTAGAAATTTGCAAACCATTTATTTATCTTGATAATAAGGAAATTAATGAAATTACTGATGGAATAACAAGTATAGGAAGAGATACAGCAGCAGAAATATTTGGAAAAATAATCAAATCTAATAGTACAGTTTTAAGAGAGAAATTGAATGAAGAAGAAAAAAGTTTAATTAAGGAAACTTGGAAAACAGAAATATCGGGTGAAGATAGGCAAATCGCCAGATATGGACTAAGTAAAACATTAAAAGCTTTAATTGAAAAGATGAGAACTGCTAAAAATGCAATATATAATGATGCTAGAGATGGTTTAAATGAAAATATAAGTAAAAAATCAGTAAATAATGAAATAAAAGTTTTATATGGTAGAGCACAAGAAGCAGTAGGAGGAAGTATAAGAGCAGAAAGTGTTACAAATTATTCGGATTTAGTTGATTTCGCAAGGAGATCAAAAAAATATTATGAAACATTGGAAAAATATTGGGATGACAAGAGAGATGATTATGCAGATAGGAGTTTCATTCTTGGAGATGTATTTGGAACTTCAAGCCCACGAAACATTCAAGAAGTATTTTTCAAAGGATCTAAAGATATGTGGGGAAGATTTGCAGATGATCTAGATGAATATCTAAAAGCTAAAGATAAACCAGGTGAAGATGATAAGAAAAATGCATACAGGAAAATGAGAGATATGTTATATAACCACATAACCATGTTAATAGAGAATATATATAAGTTCTTGGAATTAGGAAACAGAGAATCTGAACAATGGGATAATTTAGCTAAATTATTAAAAGATGTTAATAGTGAAGAATTGAAAACAAGATTATCTGAATATATAAAAAGAGTTGTGCAAGAATTAAATAATAGTTTAAGTTACAGTAATTTAGAAGATGTAATGGAAATATACAGAATGATAGGTTCAGGCGATATCATAGGAATGTTTTTCAATACTGGATCAGCTACAGAAATTATGAAAGCTTCAATAGAAAATATAAAGAAATTATTAACCGAAGCATCAAAAGGACAACAAAATTCAGATTTTGTAAAACAAGGAATACAAATGGTACAAAGAATTGTTTTATATGAAACAATATATAATATGTTTACAAGAACATTATTCCCAAGAGAATATACAGTAAGAAACTTTAATTTTTCGACTGGAAGAAATGAAAAAGACGAAGTAGAATTAAACAAAGAACATAATTTAGCTATAAATAAAGAACTTATAGCAGCTAAGAATTTCAGAGAAAAAGTTTTAACACTATTAGAAGAAATGACACAAGGTGAACTATATAAAGGAATGAACAGAGAAAGCTGGTTATTCAACAATGATAATCAATATAGTAATAGAGAAAAATATGCTAAACAAAAAATTAATGAATTAATCGGAAAAACAAATGAAGTATTTGATAAATTAGAAAAATATTATGATGGAGATAATTTAAGTACTGATGAAAAAGTAAAAGAAGTAAAAGACGATGATGTGGACGAAAATGATGATAAAGTTGAAGAAAAAGACGAAAAGGAAGAAAAAGAAGTAGAAGAAAAAAACAAAGGAGATATGAGAGAATTAATAAGTAAATGTAGAGGAAAAATAATACAACGACCATTTAAAGATAGGAACCAAATGTTATCAGAAGGAGAATTAGAATATGAAATAGATAGCGAAAAAAATACAGTAAAGGTGAGATTGAAACATATAAAACGTCCAGGTAATGACTATAAGATATTGTGTAGATCAATAATTAATGGAATTGTTAATAATAAGCCATATATAATGGACGAAGTGTCAGACGATGTATTTGAACTAACGATAACATTTAATGAAAAATTATTCCACAGAATAGCATTACACTTCAGTTTGAGAGATGCTAAAGCTAAAACACCAATAGATCAAATAGAAGCAAAGGCATTTATATGTGGATTGGATTTAACAAACTTAACAGATCTAACAGAATCCGAATTAAAATCAGCTAAGAAAACAACAGCAACATTCTTTGATAGAAATGATAAGAAGTTAGATGAATCTAAAGCACCAAAAATGGATGCATATAAATTAGGAAGCAAAATATTAGTGATTGCTAGAGGAGCAGATTTTAGTAATGATGTTGCTACAGCATTATCATCAATTCCAGGCGCAAAACCAATAGAAGTAGATAATATTTACAGCTTTGCTAAATTTGAAGGTACAAATGTATATGCATTTGTAATAGAAAATAACGTAGCATCACAACTAGGAGACGAATTCACAATACACTGTAATACAAATCAACAACGTGATGAAACATTTAAATATTATGCTAAAATAAATTTTAAAGAAGCAGAAAATATATCAGTAAACGAAAAAGAAAATAGGGAAAATGAAGCAAAAGAAATGAAAGAAGATAAATTAAAAGTAGAAACAGACGAAGATGATGGAGAAGAAGTAAAAGAAGTAAAAGATAAGAAAAAAACAAATAAAGGAAAGAAGAATAATAAAAAAAATAATAAAAAAAAGGGAAAAGGAAACATCGATGAAGATGAAGATGAAGATGGTGAAGACAAACAAGGAGAAGAAGATGAAGAGAGTTTAGATAAAAAATTAAATTTAATCGATGTAGATAAATTGAATGAAAGAAACTATGGCTCAACATTTTATAGTGGTTTAATCTAAGAAGAAATTTAAAATAAAAGCAAAAAAGGTATGATTATAAATCAAGGAAAAAATAAAATGAGAAATATGAAGTAGAAATATTAGAAAAAAATAAATATCTAGTAAAAACTCCGGATTAATAGTCTGGAGTTTTTATATTTAAGAATTTTTAGATGGTAAATAAGAACATAATAAAGAAAGAAATGAAATAAATAGGGTTGTTAAAAGATAAAATTTGTGAAAAAAAGAGAAAGATGGAATTTTGAAATATTTGATGGAAATTTATTTTGAAGAGGTATAAAAAAAAGAAATAAGAAAAGAAGATGGAAAAAGAAAGAAAAAAAAAGAAAAAATTAAAAAACTAAATAGTTATAAAATGACTATAAAATACACAATATAATAAAGAAATATAAATAATAGTAATAAAAAGATAATATAAATTATAAATGTAAGAAAAAGTATTGTATTTTAAATAAAATATGTTATAATCGAAGCATACGGATTTTTCAATACATAAAGAAATAAAATAAAATTTTAGGGGGAACAAAATGCAAAATCAAAATAATGAAATAATAAATCAAAATAGTGAATTAATAGATAAAATTTTAACTCAAACAGGATTAAATAGAAGTATTACAACAGTTGACATACAAAACAATAATAATTTTTTGGATGCACAAAATTTAAGTAACTTGAACAACAATATTAATACAACAACACCACAAGCCAATATGAATACAGTTGAAGGTAATGCTAATGTATTATTTTCAGCGAATAATCCCACTGTAGGAGGAATTTTAAATAATCCTAATAATAATCCAAATACACCTATTTATACTTCAGTGGAATCAAATAATTCACCAGCACCTATTACAACTAATAATAATCCACAATCTAACGGTTTTGGAAGTCTAGAATTGCTTGATTTTGGTGATCTACGATCAACTCAGATATTTGGAAGTAGTACACCAATAATGAATATGAATCAAGTATTAGGATCAAATAATACACAACCAATTTCATCAAGTGTGCCAAATATTCAACCAGAAGGAACAAATCCAATATCATACAGCGGTGGTAATGCTATGGGAAATGATAATAGAGGTACGAGTACAGCCCAAATTAATATCCCACAATCAAGTGAACAAAATATCTCAAGCAGTATCACGCCACTTGGTGGTTCTGAAGGTCTAGGATTGCTTGATTATAAAGATCTACAATCAACTCAGATATTTGGAAGTAGTACACCAATAATGAATATGAATCAAGTATTAGGATCAAATAATACACAACCAATTTCATCAAGTGCTCCTCAATCACAAGGTTTAGGTGCTCCTCAATCACAAGATTTAGGAAATCAAGGTTTAAGAGATCCAATTTCAACACAAATGGTATTTGATGGAGGTAATAATGCAGGTGCAAACCAACCAAGTAGTCAAACACAAATGACCCCATATTTTGGTGTTGGTCCGTCCAGTGGTTATGGATCATATGATTTTAACAATTTTTATAACACACAAAATGGCCCATATAGTTTAATGCCAATTTACCAAGATTATAGAATGAATGTTGTAAATACAAATCAAAACGACCCTATGTTATCGAATTTTAATATTATAGATTATTATAATAATCAACAACAAAATGAACCAATACAATCATTTGTTTCACAACAAAATATACAACCGCAAGAAAATGAGGATAATGAAGATTTAGGTAATAATAGAGTAAAAAATATAATGGATATAGGAAAATATTATTATAAAACTGAAAATGGAAAAAAACGTGTATTTGAAATGAAAGATATAATAAGTAATAATAGTGTAAACGATAACCAAGAAAAAGAAAGTATCAAACTAATGGGTTTAAGAAAGAGAATTAAAAAAATAATTGAAGATTATAATACTAAACTAGCAGATAAAGCAGGTGCTATTGATAGAGCGAGAGAAAACGAAAAGACGAAGACGATACAAATTGTACAAAAAGAAGTTCAAGAATTGAATGACGAAACTATTGGAAAAATGGAAGAAATAGAAAAAGAAATATATGAAATAAAGGATGCAGAGAAATATAAAGGTCAAATATATTATTTAAGAGAAAAAATAGAAGTATTAAAAGATTTGATTAATCAACAAGGGATAAAAGGACAGGAAGGCACACAAAAAGTAATAGTTGGAGAAAATATAAAAGAATTAGAAAGTGTGATAGGAGACTTAATTACAAGCGCAGAGAATTTTTTAGAAAAATTAACTAGTTATGAAAAGCTCAAAGATAAATCTCCAAACCAAAAACAACAATTTATTAGCTATTTAAATGAAATGACTAAAATAGCGGCTGCCGATAGTATGAAAAACAATGAAATTGAAAATAAATTATCTTATAATAAATTCGAAATGAGTGAAGGTTTTGAAGCATCAAATTTAATATACAGAAATAATAAGAACTTCAATAATAAAGATACAATATATGATATAGAAGACGTAATAGGTAGATTTATAGAAGTTCTTAGAGATGCTGCAAATTCTAGAAGATTAGGTCTAAGTCCGTCAACAAAAATGCATCCTGATCTCAGAATTAATGATTTATTTTATATTTTATATTGTATGCCAATTGATAAAAACAATGGTAAATTACGAATTGATCGAGTTGATTTTCAAATGTCTAAAACTTGGGGAGACTTTAATATATCAGACCAACGATTGGGTGAATTAATGGATGATGATTTTAACGACTCATACAAAGTTAATGTTAATGGTAAAAATCATGACGCTGGTAATAACGGCGGTGAAGCATACTTTAATTATTTAATGATTGAAGTATTAAACAGGATCATACAATATTTAGATTATATGTTAAATGATAAAGTAAATGGTACTTTGGCAAATGAAGTATCAAAATTAGCAGACCAACAAGAAGAATATTTGGAACAAGCCAAAGACAATGCAAAAAAAGAATTCGAAAAAGATCATGCCCAATGGAAAATAAGTCATACCAAATGGGAAAAAGCGGCAGAAAAAGATCTTAATAGTGCAGGAGAAGAACCACCAGAACCAAAAGCGGACGATCCTAAATATGTAGCTATGGAAAAAATTCGTAGTAAAGAATTTTATATGTGGGCTAAAAAATATATGTTAGGACAAACGAGGGTGAATAAACTCATGAGTATAAAGGCCAAACTAACTACAATAATGCATTTATTAGAAAATCATTTAGAAAAAACTAACAGTATGTTAGCAAAACAAAATATAAAAATAGAAGATGAAAACTTTAATATATTCGACATGGATTACGAATTTTATTATGTAGATTTATGGAAAGAATATAGCGCTTATCGTATATATAGAGCAATAAGAGAGGTTAGAGATAACTATATTAAAATGCACAACCAAGGAGGAAATACATTTTATACAGATGAAATAATAAATGAAAGATCTTTGAAAGAAAATTATGTAAGTTTAGAAAGGTACTTAAAAGACGAATTAGACGTTAATATCGGCCTAGGAGAAGCACCTGATGTGAAGGATATATTTGCCAACATTGATGGAAAATTAGAAGGAATAAAAGAAAAATTTATCGAAAAAATAGAAGCAATACAAAAAGTTCTAGAGCGTAGTAAAAGTATTAATTCCAACAAAAATAAAGGAAGAGCTTTGACACAAGATGAAAAAAACATGATACAAGCAATAAGAAATTTACAAAGTTTTGAAATTAAAGATTCAAATGTGGGTAATCCACAACAAACGCAAGTAAATAGAATGATGTTAGATAGTAATGACACCATTTTGAGTTATGATTTGAATGACGACCAATTAGTAGACGACTTATTCAACGATATTATGGGAGGATTTGATTATTTTATAAACAATTATTGTTATGATTATGAAAAAAGCCTAGTGGGATTTCTAGATATTGTATTTGATAAAGAACAAGTTCAGGGAACTGGTGCCATTCATTATAAAGATAATGCAGATCTATCTAGTATTTATACAGACATAAATAATTTAGGAAATGAACAACAAGCATTTTTAAACGAATTAATAGGAAAAGATGAAAATATTCAGGAATATTATAGCGAAGATTATAAACAACAACAAGAAGAAAAAGTGCGAATAAATGAAGATTTCAAAAATATATATGAAGATTTAGAAAATTTTATAGGCGATGATCAAGATATGAAATCTGTTTTCAATGATTTTATGCTCTTAATAAATAATATGAAAGCAATGTATACAAAATATAAAGAAATGTTTGGGAAAAAATTATTTGCCCCATTAATAGAAAAAATGGAAAACCAAGACGCAATTGATATGTATTTAACAGGAACCTTAGGTGAAGATTCTCCAATTATGTCAATATATGATGATAAATTAGATCTAAGACCACATATTGATATTGAATTAGAGCAAGGTATTAAAGACAATATTGTATCTATATATAGTTTATATCAATCAATACTTATAAATAAATTAAATATTTTAGCAAATGAACGAGACACTGTGGAGAATAAATATTATAATGTGCAAGATAATGTTAATGCTGAACAGCTACCATTAAAATATGACTTTGACGAATTGGATAAAGTTTTTACGCTTAAAGATCCATTATATGAAGATGTGGAACATATAGAAAACCAAGAAGAGAAAAGTATTTTTAATATAATGAGAGAAAGATTAGATGGTAAGTCGGAATATATAACCAAGATACAAGAAAAACTAAAAATTGGTAAAAATTATGTTAACGAAAAAAAAGATAATAAAGATAAATACAAGAACATTATTAATGATCTAAATGCAAAGAAAAGAGTGTCGCGTGACGATGAGAAATTTGTGGATGAAGAATATAAAGTCGCACAAATGTACAATCAACAAAAATTTGAAGTAGTTAAAGACTATTTAGAAAAAAAGGAGAAGGAAATAAACTATCTAGAAAAAGAAATAAGTGATGCAGGTTTACAACATCTATCAGATTATGGAATTATAAGGAACGAAACGGAAACATTAAAAAATTTATTGACGGCATATAAACAATTTATAAAAGATAAACAAAAAGAATTATCATATGATGAAAATTATATTTATATAGAAGATTTTTTTGAAGAAGTTGAACAAGGTATTATTGCTAATGAAGTACAAATTTTGGAATTTTTATCACCGAAATTGGCTGGTCTTATATATAATAAATTTAATTATATGAATGCATATAAAGAGATAGTATATTTCTTCATTAGTGAAGAAGAAACAAGAAATTCAAATAAATTAGTGGGAAAAAGTAATATAGAGAGAATTAAAAAAATAGTAACATCAATACAATCTATTTTAGAAAAAGCTAGTGGAATGAAAATAGATAATGGTTATGGAGTGTTAGACATTGAAAATATAGAACAAATGAATTCAATATTTTTAAATCAATTAGCTGTTGATTTGAAGACGGTGTTTGGGCCAAACCCATACAATGGCGGTATAGTGGCGAATGATTATATGTCTACTGCAAAAATAGATAAAATTAGTACAGTATGGAAAATGATGAAAATTTTTAGTGAATTGAAAGAAAAATATAGAAAATTATATAAAATATTTAACGAAATATTAAATGATGAATATGGAAGATTTGCAGATGCATTAGATGGTTATATAGGAAATCCTGAAAAAAATAATCAAGCAACGTATATGAAAAATTTTATTGGCGAATTGATGGAAAAAATAAGAGCAATCTATGATTACAGTGTGGGTTCCGAAGGCGGCGACGGTGATATATTAACATATGATATAGATATCAAAGACCCAATTGACGATTATTCTAATAGTATTTTGAATTTCACACAGCAGGGGATTAATGTATTAAGATATATGGAAGATTGTTTAATTGATTTAGCTGAAGGTAATAAAGGACAAAATATAAATATGGAACAACTAGAAAGGATTGCAAAAGGAATAGAAAACCAGTTGATAATTAATAAAGCAAATCAAGAATTGAAAAAACAAATATTTAAGATAATTCAAAATAATACAAACGGAGGAGTTATTAATGAAAACCAAATAGAACATAATAGTGAAGAAGGTTTGGATGCTAATGTAATAATGCAACCTAATGAATATATTGTTAAAGATATTGAAAAAATGGATGTTGATGATGAAAACTTTAAAAATATGCTTATGGATACATTTAAAAGAGTTAGCGAAGCTAGAAAGAGTTTTCTTAATATGAAAGGAAATATAATAAAAAGTCTTGAAAATTGGAGAGACAATATTGACGATTTTCTAGCATATATACAATATAACCCGCTAAGTAGAAAACATGAATATCCAAAAAACATGGAACTGGTATATGAAACGGTTATGCAAGCACGTGCAGAACTTGAACCTTATTTTGGAAAAGACGAAGAATTTTATAATTTTGTAGACAGATATATTACAACAATTCTTAATATATTGGAAGATATGAGAGCCTGCTTTGATGGAAATGATGAAAGAAATAAATTTAGTTACGAACAAAAGAAATTAGTATCAAACATAATGTTTCAAATAAAAAGAATGGTTAATCAAGAAGTTTTTAATGATATGGCTGCTTATATTGGAGACATTGAAGCACGTTTAACAGAAATTAGTAATGCTAAATTTGAAAATGATGATGCGGGTAGAAAATCTGTATTGGAGATGCTGAACAATATACAAAAAATTAGGTCATTACAAATGTTTGAAAAAAGACAAGAAGAATTTGAAAAATCATTTCAATCAATAGATTTAAAAACGGGCAATGAAATACATAAATATAAGAAAAGCATAAAAATATATGATGATATAATGGAAAAAATACGAAGTAATAGGAGTAGTAGAATAAATCAAACATTTGGGCAACATTTTAAAAAGTTAATGCCAGTAATGAACGATTTTGATGTAACACAGCGTCAATTTAAACTAGATCAATGGAGAAAAGATAGGAACTCAGAAAATCAGTCAAAAAATTTACAATTTATAAGAGTTGCAGAATATGAAAATGCTAGTAGACTGGATTTTGAAAATAAAGCCAAATATGAAGATTTTACTTTAACAGGAAAAACTGGTGATTATAGAGAAATATTTGAAAAGTTAAAAAATATAGTTGAAGGAATTATAGGTGATTTAGATGTAATGAGAAAAACATCTGACGGAAGAAATTTGTTTGGAAAAGATGATGGTAATACATTAGAAAGATTTAATACACTAGTGAAAGTATCGAAATCAATTATTAATTCATTGGATGAAGCTGATAATAACACAGACGGAGATTTTAGTAAAGAAGACCAGATAATTATGATATTCCCTGATATAATAGGATTTATACAAATTTTTGATGATTATAAAGACCAATGTATTAACAATTTGAAAAGTTTTATAACAGAAAGAATAAACGAACTGCAAGCAAAAATAAACAATATAGGAGGTTATGATCCACAACATAACAAAATTAATATGATGAAGTATTCTTTACAACAAGAATTGAATAGAGCATTGGTGTTAGTACGTAATAAGTATTATTCCACAAATGATTTGAAAGATTTGCTTGAGATAAAAGAAAAATTGGATATGATTGATTCAGATATAGCTAAAGAAACATGCGATATTATTAAAGAATTGAAAAACAATAAAGATAAATTTCTTACTGAAGAAGAAATGGAAGAATTTAGAAATTTTGAATATAGTGGTTATTTAAGACCAAAAGAAGCTGACTTAACAAAAAGTTCACAATTTAAATATGGCTTTTCAGAATTACAGAATCTTCTAGGCGTTATAAATGATGAAGGAAGAAACCTATCAAGTTCACAACAACTTGGTCCCATTGGATATTTGGGAGGCGGCTCATTAAGCGGAAGCAGATATGGACTAAACCTTCCAAGAATTCCAGAAAGGCCAGAAATCAAACGTTTCAACTATCCCGATCCTTCATCATATTCAGGAAGAGGAAAACCAAGTACAAGTTATTATCCACCAAGTTCAGGAAGACCAGGTGCAAGTTATTATCAATCAAGTCCAGCAAGATCAGGAGAAGATAAAGGAGAACAACAAGAAGAAGAAATAAATACCCAAACAACCCAATATAACGTTACTACTTCTAGTGGAAAACCTGGTTCTGGTAAACAGCCTAGCTCCTCCAAAAGTTATGTTTATTCTAAAGCAAAAGCTAGTGGTAGTAGATATATAGAAAAAAAAGCAGAAGAACAAGAGAAAGAAGAAGAAAAAAAACAAAAAGGAAATGATGGTGGACGAGGAAGGGAAAGACAAAGAGGAGAAAGAGATCAATCTAGATCAAGAAGTAAATCTAGCCCAAAAGAAAGAGGAAATGATAAATCTCAAAGAAAATATCCAGAAGAACAAAAAGAAGAATCCGGAAGACAGAGAAAAGGACTTGTTGTTCGTGGTACAAAATATGAAGATGAAGAGAAATCTAAAGAAAAAAGTGCAAATAAAGGAACTGAAAGTAAAAGTAAATCTCGATTTAATCCATATGCAAAAAAAGGAAATGTTGAACAAAAAGAATCAAATGGAAGTAAAAGAAACTTAACTGTAGAAAAAAAAGGACTTTATCAATCCAAAAGATATAATATAAAAAAAGTAGAAAATAAAAATGATAATGACTTTGAAGAAAAGGAATCTTCTTATAAACATGACTTAAAAAGTAGAATAGAATATAATAATAAATATAATAATAAATATAATAATAAAAAATATAATAATATTGACCAAAAAAATAATAAAAATAATAATAATAATCAAGAATATAAAATTGACCAAAAA
>CACXZI010000013.1 GCA_902772105.1 Oscillospiraceae bacterium
GGTTATATATTGTTCCCATGAACTGCGATTCTATTAATTCGCCTATTAAAACGTTTGAACCTCCTCCTAGCAATCGAGGGATTAAAAAAGAACAGCAACAGGAAACAAAAACAATAGATGTTCCAGATAATATTCCAGGGGATGAAAGAGGAAGAATTATATATTTAAAGGTTTTAAAATTTCCAGCTCCTAAATCTTCACTTGCTTGAATTAAATTATTGTCAATTTTGCTTATTGCAGTATAAATAGGCAAAATCATAAAAGGCAAATAGTCGTAGGCCATAACAATTATTATCGCAATGGGAGTGTTTATTATTTTTATTGGAGAAAGTTTTAAAAAACGAAGTAGGTTGTTTAAAAGGCCGTTTCTTTCTAAAATTGTCATCCAAGAATATGTTCTTAAAAGAAGATTTGTCCACATTGGAAGTGTTATTAAAATTATAAATATTTTTTTATTTAAGCTGCTTTTAATTTTGCTTGCAAAATATGAAACGGGGTATGCAATAAATAAACATACCGCAGTTGCTATTGTTGTGTATAGCAAAGATTTAAAAATTATTTTTAAATAGTTTGTTATTCTATATATATTATAAAACGTTAAATTGCCTTGTTCGTTTAAAAAAGCAAAGCAAAAAACAATTAGTGTTGGTGCTAAAATAAAAAGTGTTATCCATATGCAATATGGCAAAAAATTCAAATATGACCTTTTCATATTAAAACCTCTTTAAAACTAAGATTAAACTTTTTCATTTAAAACCTCTATTTTTGTGAAATCAAACTTTAGGCCTAAATCTGTTCCAACCTCTTCTTCGTTTTGTGAGTTAACTAAAATATATCTATCTTTTTTAAATTCATCTTCATAGTAAAAATACATCTCATTATATAATCCTTTATATATCATAGAATCTAGCGGCAAAACAATATCGGCAGAATCGCAAGAAACTAAACTTATGCTCTCAGGCGGGATTTTCAATTTTATTTCTTGTTTAACGGGCAGGTTAAGATGTGGTTTTTCAAATTCTATGTTTAAAAAGCTAATTTTGTTTTCTGAAATAACAGTTGCTGGAATTATGTTTGTTGATTGTTTAAATAGCTTAGACATTATGTGTATGTCGTCTGGAGTAAAATCAAGGTCAACATTTTTTCCTTTTTCATGATATTTTGTTGTGTGAATTAGCCAATACATATTTCTTGCAAACACCTCTGTTTCAAAGTGAGCTCCCTTGAAAACAACAACATCAACAACTCCAGAAAATTTTCCTTTTCCTTGTGGAACTATTTGAATGTCTTCCGGCCGTATCACAACATCAACAGGCTGGTTTTTTTCAAAGCCTTTGTCTACACAATCAAATGTTTTGTCTGCAAAAAAAACCTTAAAGTCTTCAACCATTGTTCCGTTTAATATGTTGCTTTGCCCTATAAAGTCTGCAACGAATGCATTTTGTGGTTCGTTGTATATCTGTTCAGGAGTTCCTATTTGTTGGATTATTCCTTCGTTCATAACAACAACAGTGTCACTCATTGTTAGCGCTTCTTCTTGGTCGTGTGTTACATAAATAAAGGTTGTGTTTAAATTTTGCTGCATCTCCTTTAGTTCAATCTGCATTTCTTTTCTAAGGTTTAAATCTAAAGCAGAAAGTGGCTCATCTAAAAGCAAAACTTTTGGTCTATTAACCAAGGCTCTTGCCATTGCAATTCTTTGTTGCTGGCCTCCGGAAAGCTGAAATGGTTTTCTTTTTTCAAAACCTTCTAAATTAACAGCTTTTAGTATGTTAAAAACTCTTTCTTTTATTTCATCTTTTGGTATGTTTTTAATTTTTAAACCAAAAGCAATATTGTCAAAAACATTAAGATGTGGGAAAAGGGCATATCGCTGAAACACAGTGTTTATGTTTCTTTTATATGGAGGTAGAAATGTTATGTTTTCTCCTTCAAAAAAAACTTCACCAGAATCTGGTGTTAAAAGGCCTGCAATTATTTTTAGGGTTGTTGTTTTTCCACACCCAGAAGGCCCTAAAAGAGTTACAAATTTTCCACTTTTTATTTTAATATTAAAATTTTCTAGAACTATCTCTTTGTTTAAAGAAATAGAGATGTTTTTTAATTCAATAACGTAATCATAATTTTTCATAGGCAACAATTCCAAAAACTTAAAATTTTAACAATTAATTTATGAAAAATAAAACAACTTGTTTATTAAATTAAACCTGTTGTTATTTTTTCATTATGCAATATGGAATTATAACAAAATACCGCATATTTTGCAACTGGTTTTGTTATTTTTTTATTTTTAACATTAAGTTTAAATTTAATTGGATATATTTATATAAAAAAATTAAAATTGAAGAATTTTTATAAGTAACAATATAGATATTTTGTTAGGGGTAATTTATATTTAAGATTTTAATATGTATTAATATATTTTGAAAAATTTTATTTTTCGGGATAAATTTTAATATAGATAATTTAAATTATATTAGTGAATTTATTCTTTAAATTTTTTTTTATTAAATTATTTATGGAATAGAATGTTTAGAAACAAACTTTAAATAATGAAATAAAAAATTAATAACAAAAAATTTTTAATTTATAAATTAAGTTTTTAATATTAAGAAATTTATTTTAAATTTCACTTAAAAAAATATCTTATTGAAATATTTTAACTAGAAAGTTTTTGTAAAATATTTTTAGTATTTTAAGTTAAGGTTTATGTAGAAAGAAAATATATAATTTTTCAAATAATTAATTTTTAATATAATTTTTAATTCAAAGAGTTTTTAATAATATTAACTAAAATGTGTTTATGTTGGTTTGAATTTAAAAATAAAAATTGATGTGATTTTTAGCTAGGTGTAGTTAAAATTTTCAATATAATTTTTAATTTATAAAATAGTTTTTAACAGGTTTTTAATATTAAAAGCTTTTTATTAGGTTTATGTGTTAGATAAATATAAAAATAAAATTTTAATTTTATTTAGTTTTTAAAATTTTTAATATAATTATTTATTTATAAAATAGTTTTTACAAATTATTTATGGAGTAAAATGTTTTAATTTTAGAATATTATTAAGGAATATATAAATTTTTTGATAGGTAGCAGTACTTTGTTAAAATTAGATAGTGATATAAATCAAAATTTAATAAAGATATTCAAACTAATTATATTAAAGAATTTCATTTTTAAATTTTTGGTGAACATTTTTTTTATTAAATAGCTTTATTATATATTGAAATATTTTAACCAGAAAATTTTTGTAAAATATTTTTAGTATTTTAAGTTAAGGTTTATGTAGAAAGAAAATATATAATTTTTCAAATAATTAATTTTTAGTTAAATTTTTAATTTATAAAATAGTTTTTACAAATTATTTATGGAGTAAAAAATATAAATTTTAATTTATTTAGTTTTTCAGATGTTTTGTAACTAGTTTTTTGCATACTGTAGGGAAAAATATTGTTTTGTTTTTAAAATAATTCGCTTAATTAAAGTTTGTTATAAAATTTGAAATTTTTTTAATTTATTTGCAAAATCACATCACATATGATATAATTTCGTCATAATTTATATTAAAATTTTTGTCTTTTGAGGTGACGTTTTTGAATAGACTAGAAGAAAAAATGTTTTTAATTTTAAAAGAACTAAAAGATAAAAATAATGAATTAATTTTAAAGGCAGATCTAGAAGAAGAAGGAACAAGACTTTTTGAGCTTTCTAGTTTTGCTGAAATGGTTTTTAAAGCTGGGGGAGAACTTTTTGTTAAAATCGCTGGAGTTGGGGCAGTTTTTGATTTAGAAATTTGTAAAGATTTTGGGGCAAGTGCCATTATGGCTCCTATGATTGAAACGCCTTACTCTTTAGAAAAGTTTAAAAAAACGGCAAAAAGAGTTTTTAAAGATGAAATAAAAAATGTTGATTTTATTGCAAATGCAGAAACAAAAACCTGTGTTGACAACATAGAAGAAATTTTAAAAATAGGGGAAGGTTTTTTAAAAGGAATAACTGTTGGAAGAGTGGATTTATGTTCTTCACTAGGGCTAGAAAGAAGTGAAATAGATAAAGAAAAAGTTTTTAAAAACACCGAAATTTTGGTTCAAAAAGCAAGAGAAAAAAATTTTTTGGTTAGTGTTGGAGGTGGAGTGTTAAAAAGTTCTTTTTATGTTTTAGAAAAATTAAAAGAATATATTAATAGATTTGAAACAAGAAAGTTTATTTTTTCTTTTGATGGGAATTTAAAAAAATTTGAAGAAAATTTAAAAAAAGCAACCGAATTTGAAGTTATCTATTTAGAAAACAAAAGTTTTAAATATATGGAAATGTCTAAAGAAGATTTAGCTCGCATTAAGCTTTTAAAAGAGAGATTATAATATTTTTAAAAGGGGAACTAAAATGGGCAGATTTATATTTAAAAAAAGCCAAGATAAAAGTCCAATAAGTCTTTTAAATAGGTCTATTGGGGTTTTTGACTGGGTTGTTTTTTTTATTATTGCTATTTTTTGTTATTTGTTTTTTTTGCATGGAGATATATTATGCACAGCAGGGTCTTCTATTTCATATTTAGGAGGACATATAACAGATTTTTATGAATATAATCCAGAAAACGGCGTAGAAATTATGAATAACTATCTTCCAAGCACATATATCTTGTTTGCAATATGGAATATTCCAATATATCTTCTAAATCTTGTTAGCTGTCCTGTTTCTTTTGTTGAGGGTGTTTCTTTTTTTGTTAAGATGTGGTATAAGGCTTTGCCTGTTATTTTCTACATAGCTAGTGGTTTTTTGGTTTATAAAATAGGGGAAGTTTTAGGGTTTGGTTTTAAAAAGTCTAAACTTTTGATGTTTGCTTTCTACACAACCCCTATTGCTTTTTTTAGCCCCTTAATTTTTGGGCAGTATGATTCATTCACCATTTTTTTTGTGTTACTAGGAACATACTACTATTTTAAAGATAAAGCATTTAAGTTTGTTTTGTTTTTTGGAATAGCTATGACCTTTAAATATTTTGCTCTTTTAATTTTTGTTCCTTTGTTGTTATTGCGTGAAAAGAAAATTTTAAAGATATTTCTATATTCTTTTTTGTTTTTGTTTCCACTATCTTTAGAAGTTTTGTTTTATAGCGATTCTAAAAATTTTAATATTGGAGTTTTGGGTTTTAAGGCAGCGAACTATCTTTTTAAAGGTGAACTTAATCTTCAATATATTCATCCTAGTCTTTTTTTAATTGGTTGGGTTTTTGTTCTTATTTTTTCATATATGAAAAAGTTTAATGGTGAAGATAAAACCGAGTTTTTTAGATGGGCTATTTATATTTGTAATGTTGTTGCTTTTTTAACATTCGGGTTTAGCATGTGGCACCCACAGTGGCTTATTTTTATGGCACCTTTTTTAGCAATGGGAGCTGTTATAAACAAAAATGCAAGGTTGTTTTTTATTTTAGACACTGTTATGTTTTTGGTTTTTGTTTTGCTTTGTGTTAATTTATGGCGTGGCAGTGTTGATGAACATCTTTTAGAAAAGGGATTTTTAAGCAATTTCTTTAATTTTGATAGTAACTTAATTTATTCCATAACAGATTTTTCACCAGGATCTGGGATTGATTTTTGTAATTGGTTGTTTTCTTGTTTTTTTGCTTTATTGTTGGCGGGAGCTGTTTTTAAACATCCAAAATTCACCTTGTTAAATTTTAAAGAAGATTTAAAAGATTGCGGTTTGGTTTTAAGGGTTCGGATGGCAAGCATTGTTTTGTTTTGGATTTTTCCTTGTCTTTTTTGTGTTTTTGCTTCTATTTCAAGTGGAAATAGCTTTTTTATTAAGAACACAAATTATGTGGCAAGCAATGGAAGTGTTGGGCTTTTAACAAAAAAAAGAGATGTTAGCCAAGTTTTTACCGTTCCAGAAAATATTAATAGTTTAGAGGAATTAAGGGTTTCTTTTAACACAGCAAACAGAAAAAATGATTGTTCTATTAGAATTTCTATTGTTGACCTTGATGAAGACAAAATTTTGTTTAGTGAAGAATATGAAACATATAAATTCAATAATATTATTCCAACTAAGTTTAAACTTCATGGTGTTAGAGTTTTAAATGGCAAAAAATATAGCATTAATTTTAAAATGGTTGATGAAGAAAAAGAAAATGCTTTAACAATAAATAAAACTTTGCCTAAAGCAGATAAAAAATATAAAGATTTAAAAAAACTTAAAGTTGTTTATGGAGGAGATTTTTCTGTTGTTGATGAAGAAAAGCAAAAATGTAATCTTAGTTTAGATATATTAGGAAAATATGTTTAAAAAATTCATCGCTATTTCTAGAGAAAAAATAAAAGCGGTTTAATATATTATATATTTATTTTTGGAAGGAGGAATACATAAGGCTTTTCTTTAATATAAAATATTAATTAATTATTTTTAGGGTGGTGGGTTAAATTGGATGGAGTATATCAAATAATTAAGTCTGTTCGGTCTTTTTTATGGGGCCCTTGCACAATTATTTTAATTCTTGGAGTTGGAGCATATATAACTGTTGCAACAGGTTTTTTTCAAATTTTTAATATTGGAGATATATTTAAAAACACAATAGGCAGTATTAGAAAAAAAGGAAAAGGCGGGAATGGAATTTCTCCTTTTCAGGCTGTTTCAACCGCGTTAGCAGGAAGCCTTGGAACCGGAAATATTTTTGGGGTTGCTACTGCTTTGGTTGCTGGTGGACCTGGTGCTATTTTTTGGATGTGGGTTAGCGCATTTTTTGGAATGATGCTTAAATATTCCGAAGTCTTGCTTTGCGTTAAATATCGCGTTTTAGGAAAAGATGGGCTATATTCTGGTGGACCTATGTATGTTATGGAAAATGGGCTAAAATGTAGAGCGTTAGGGAAAATATTTGCAGTTTTTTGTATTTTAGCTTCTTTTGGAATAGGTAGCACAACTCAAACAAACTCAGCAGCAATAGCAATGGAAAAAGGGTTTAACCTTCCAAAAGTTATCACAGCAATAGCAGTTACTATAGTTTTCTTTATTGTTATTATTGGTGGGATTAAAAGGGTTGGAAAATTTGCATCAAGAGTTGTTCCTTTTATGTCTTTTATATATATTATTTTGGCTTTGTTTGTTATATTTAAAAACTATGATGCCATACCAAATTCATTTAGACTAATTTTTGATAGTGCATTTAATTTTAGAGCATCTGTTTCCGGAGGATTAGGATATTTAGTTAATGCTGCTATGCAATATGGAATTGCAAGAAGTGTTTTTGTTAGTGAAGCTGGAATGGGGTCTTCTCCTATTGCACATTCTGCTTCTAATGTTGAGTCTAAGGTTAAACAAGGTGAATGGGGAATTTTTGAAGTTTTTTTCAACACAATTGTTATGTGTACAATGACAGCGTTAGTTATAATCTCAACAGGATCTCTAGAATTATGTGAAAACAAAGAACAACTAACATTGTTTGCATTTGCAAAAGAAGTTGGGCCATTTTCTAATGTTATTTTAGCTATTTGTACAGCACTATTTGGGTTTACAACAACAATGAGTTGGTGTTACTATGCTGAACAGTCTATTAAATATTGTTTTGGTGAAAAATTCATAATGCCATATAGAATTATTTATATTGTTTCTATTGGGTTTGGTGGAGTTTGTGCTATGGAAGTTGTTTGGCATTTAGCGGATATATTTAATGGGTTAATGGCATATCCAAATTTAATTGCTATAGTTTTGCTTAGCCCTAAAATATTTAAGATGACAAAAGAACATAAACTAAAATCTAAATCTTTGTCAACTAAAACAGATTAATTTAAAGTTAATCTGTTTTTATTATTTAGTAAATTTTATATGAATTTTTTATAATTTATAGTAATTATTGCTTGTTAAATATTATTATAAATGCTTGATAGTGAGGTTAATTTGAAAATTTTTTGTTATGTAGATGGTTTGATTAAAGTTTAAAATATTTTCTGAAATTAAATTATTAAAATTATTTTAATATATCGCTTTTGTTAATTAATTATAAACCTGCTAAATTTTTTTAGTGGGGGGAAGTTTTATTGTTATTTTAATAAACATCTATTATTAAATTTTAACCTAAGTTATTAAAAATGTTAGTTTGAAATATTTTTGTTATAATATTAAAAATTTTTATTGAAGTAGGTTAGTGGTTTTTATTTTATTAATTAGTTTTATAATTTAATATTTAAATTTTAACCTAAGTTATTAAAAATGTTAGTTTGAAATATTTTTGTTATAATATTAAAAATTTTTTTATTGAAGTAGGTTAGTGGTTTTTATTTATATTAATTAGTTTTATAATTTAATATTTAAATTTTAACCTAAGTTATTAAAAATGTTAGTTTAAAATATTTTTGTTATAATATTAAAACTTTTTTATTGAAGTAGGCTAGTGCTTTTTATTGCTATTTATTTTTATTTTATTAATTAGTTTTATAATTTAATATTTAAATTTTAATTAAGTTATTAAAAATGTTATTTTGAAATATTTTTTGTTGTAATATTAAAATTTTTTTATTGAAGTAGGTTAGTGGTTTTTGTTGCTATTTATTTTTATTTTATTAATTAGTTTTATAATTTAATATTTAAATTTTAACCTAAGTTATTAAAAATGTTAGTTTGAAATATTTTTGTTATAATATTAAAATTTTTTTATTGAAGTGGGTTAGTGGTTTTTATTTATATTAATTTTAGTTTATTTTTAGATGGTTATGTAAAATTTAGTAATTTTTATCTAAATTTTTATTATGTGGAAGGTTTGGTTTAGTTTTAAATTATTCATTTTTCAATAAGTTTATTTATATGAATTTGTTAGATTTTTTGTTGTTGAATAGGCACTTGCTACTAAATTTTTCTTTTAAAAACACGGGTATATGTTGTTATGAATATATAAAATATTATGTAACTAAACAAAAATTTTTAAAATAAACCCAATCACATATTTTTAGCATATGGCGTCCCAGAGAGGATTTGAACCTCCGACACCTGCCTTAGGAGGGCAGTGCTCTATCCAGCTGAGCTACTGAGACATTTATATATTTTAAATTAAAAATAAATAAAATTTTCTAATTAACTATTTAAAACAAATTTTCAATTATTAATTTTACCTTTTAAGTATACCAAAACATTAAATAAATGTAAACAAATTTTTATATCATTTTTTATCACAAATTTCTTAAAATATAAAAATTGCTTAATATATTAAATTAATATGAACCATAAATTTTTTATTTATTAAATAAATAATAACTTGTAGTTTATTAATTACTACTAAATTTTATATAATTTTCTAAAAAATAAACTAATTAACACTAAACAAAAATCAAATTTAATCCATTTAAAATAATTTCAAATTATTTTTAAAGTTTATTATGATTTAAAAATTATAGAAATATTAAAAATATAACCTATTTATTATATTAATTTTTATCTTTATTTTAAAATTAAACAGTTTGTTTAAGATTGCTACAATTCATAAATATAAAACGTCTTGACGTTAGTTTTGTTTATTAATTTGACTAAACAAAAATCTAAAAAATAAAATTATTTAGCGTAAATTTTTTAGCATATCTTATAAAAAATTTGTTTTGAATAAAGACATATTTTAGATAGTTATTCGAATTTATTATTATGGTGCCGGTGGTGGGATTTGAACCCACACAACCGTGAAGTTAACGGATTTTGAGTCCGTCGCGTCTGCCGTTCCGCCACACCGGCTTATCACAAGACATATTTTAATATTTTTAAAAAATTTTGTCAAGAATATTTATGTTTTTTATTTAAATTTTTGATATAAATGAGTGGTTTATTATTTTTTGAAAAGATGTGGCTATTAATTTAATAAAGAGTTTTAGATTGTTTTTTGTTTTAGGATAAAAACAGTGTAAAGAAAATTACATGGATAATGTTTATGATATTAACTATTGGGGATGTTATGTTTTTGGCTTATAAAAAACCGATTTGTTGTTAAGAAAATTTGTAGGATTAAATTTTTATTTATTAAAATATTAGGTTTAGAATTTAGATAAAAAATACCATAAGGAATAAGGGATAAATTAAAAATATATAGTAAAATTAATTTTTATTAAATATTTGTTGAGGGAATTATTTGGAATTATATAAAATTTATTATTTATGAAATTTTTTATGTTATTAAGACTTAAAACTTAAATATCAAATAGAAGCATTTTTATGTTGTAATTAAAAATTAAGCTAGGTTAAAAGAGTTAATTAAAATTTTATGGTTTATTTAATGTTAGCTTTATGATATTTAGTAATTAAAAAAGGTTAAAAGAATCACTATGTAAAGTGGTTTTTAAGGATAAATTTAAAAAATTGAACCATTGACGTAAAATTTTTTATAGTTTAGTTGATTTTTATTAATATTGTTTTTGAAAAATGTTGTATTCTTCACCTATTTTTTGTATTATTAAATAAAAAGGATTTTTATTATGGATTTAACTTTTTGGGAAATTAAAAAAAAAGATTATGAATTTAAAAAAGAGCTAAACGAAAAATATTGTGTTGATGGTCTTAATTTAGAAATTTTGGCTGCAAAAAAAGATGATTACTCTTTTAAAAATTTAAGTTTTTATGATTTGTTTTTTTCAAACGAAATAGAGCCGTATAAAAATTTAAAAGACATTGAAAAAGCTGCAAAAAGAATTAAGGCTGCAATTGAAAAAAAAGAAAAGGTTGCTGTTTTTGCTGATTATGATTGTGATGGAGTTTGTTCTGCTGCTTTGTTGGAAAGATTTTTTAGAAAGTTTGCTGTTGAAGTGATATATCACATTCCAGAAAGAAATGAAGGATATGGTTTAAACTTTTCTATTATAAATTCTTTTAAAGAAAAGGGAGCAAGCTTAATAATAACAGTAGACAATGGAATTGTTGCTTTTGAAGAAGCTAAATATATAAGATCTTTAGGGATAGATTTAATAATAACCGACCATCACAACGCTAAAGAAGAGTTGCCAGAGGCATATGCAGTTATTAACCCTAAAAGGCAGGATGATTTAACAAAGTTTAAAGAAATATCTGGGGCATTTGTTGCATTTGAATTAGTTGCTGCTTTAGAAGAAAAACCATGTGAAGAAATTTTAGATTGCTATAAAGATTTGGTTATGCTATCAACCATTGGGGATGTTATGCCTTTGGTTTATGAAAATCGGTTTGTTGTTAAAAAAGCTTTAGAAGATATTGAAAAAACAGCTTGTGTTGGGTTAAAAAGTTTGTTAGAAATGCTATTTAAAGATTTAGGTGATATCTCTTCTGTTGATATTGCCTTTTTTGTTTGCCCTAAAATAAATGCCACAGGAAGGCTTAACAATGCAAAACTTTCTTTTTTTCTGTTAACCGAAACTAATTATGAAAAAGCAAGATATTTAGCAAGGCAAATTATTCTTTATAATGATAAACGAAAAAAACTTGAGGAAGAAATGTTAAAAGAAGCTATTGAAATAATTTTAAAAGGGGAAGAAAAATCTAATATTTTGGTTGTTTACAAAAAAGACTGGCTTGCTGGTTTAACAGGAATTGTTGCAGCAAGGTTGGTTGAAAAGTTTAAAAAACCTGCAATTGTTTTTTCAAAGCAGGATGATGTTTTGGTTGGGTCTGCTAGATCTTTTGAAGGGTTTTTAATATATGATATTTTAGATTCTTGCAGTGAGTTTTTTGTTAGATGGGGAGGGCATGATTTTGCGGCAGGACTTAGTTTAAAAGAAGAAAATTTTGAAAAATTTAAAGAAAAAATATTTTCTCTAACCAAAAATATAGAAAAGCCTTTAAAGAAAATGAAAATAGATTGCAATATAAACCCTGCTGAAATTGATGTTGAAAATGTTAAAGCTTTAAAAAACATAGGGCCTTTTGGACATAAAAACAAAGAACCTATTTTTTTAATTGATGGAGTAGCTCTAGAAAAAATTGTTTCAATTGGGGAAGATAAACATCTAAAACTTTTTTTTAATTTTGATGGATTTGTTTTTCAGGCGCTTTTTTTTAATATGCCTATTGATAGGTTTTATTTTAAGGTTGGAGAAAAATTTAAAGTTTTGGTTGGTTTGAGTGTTAATTGTTTTAGAGAGGTTGAAAGTGTTTGCTATAAAATTTTGGATATTCGGCCATATAATTTAAATCAAGACGAAGTTGTTTTTGAGTTTTATGAATTTTTAAAGTTGGAAGGAGGGTTCAATAATGCTTTAAACAAAACAGAAAAAGTTTCTTGCCCTAAAAGAGAGGAATTTATTTATATCTATAAACTTTTAAAAAGGTTTAAAATTTTTAATGGCGGGCTTTATGATTTATATATGTTGGTTTTTAGGAAGGTTGGTTATTTTAAGCTGGGAGTTATTTTAAAAATATTTTTGTCTATTGGTGTTTTAAAAAAAGAGAAAGAAAGTTTAATTTTTTTGGAAACCAATAAAAAAATCAATTTAAAAGATCAACAAATTTTAAAAGAAATTGAAGGGTGATGTGTTTTTATTGTTAGATATTATTTAAAAAACATATTAAAATAAAATAAAAAGATATTGATTAAAAAATATTAAAATAAAATAAAAAGATATTGTTAAAACATATTAAAATAAAAATAAAAAGATATTGATTAAAAACATATTAAAATAAAGATAAAAAGATATTATTAAAAAATATATCAAAATAAAGATAAAAAGATATTGTTTAAAAACATATTAAAATAAAATAAAAAGATATTATTAAAACATATTAAAATAAAATAAAAAGATATTGTTAAAACATATCAAAATAAAAATAAAAAGATATTGTTAAAAAATATTAAAATAAAGATAAAAAGATATTGATTTAAAAACATATTAAAATAAAATAAAAAGATATTGATTAAAACATATTAAAATAAAATAAAAAGATATTGATTAAAACATATTAAAATAAAGATAAAAAGATATTGTTAAAACATATTAAAATAAAATAAAAAGATATTGATTAAAAACATATTAAAATAAAATAAAAAGATGTTGATTTAAAAACATATTAAAATAAAAATAAAAAGATATTGTTAAAAAATATTAAAATAAAGATAAAAAGATATATTGATTAAAAACATATTAAAATAAAGATAAAAAAATGTTGATTTAAAAATATATTAAAATAAAATAAAAAGATATTGTTAAAACATATTAAAATAAAATAAAAAGATATTGATTAAAAACATATTAAAATAAAGATAAAAAGATGTTGATTAAAACATATTAAAATAAAGATAAAAAGATATTGATTTAAAAACATATTAAAATAAAATAAAAAGATATTGATTTAAAAACATATTAAAATAAAATAAAAAGATATATTAAAATAAAAAATAAAAAGATATTGATTTAAAAACATATTAAAATAAAAATAAAAAGATGTTGTTAAAATATATTAAAATAAAATAAAAAGATGTTGATTAAAAAATATTAAAATAAAAAATAAGTTTAAGAGGTTGAAATGAATGGCAAGTTTAAATGAGCTATTGGATGCTGCTGAAAAAGCAAATAAAAATTATGATATTGAACTAATTAAAAAAGCATATTATTTTGCAGAAAAGTCGCATGAAGGGCAGTTTCGTCTTTCAAAAGAGCCATATATAACACATCCCACAAGTGTTGCTTTAATTTTAATAGATTTTGGGATGGATATTAATTCTGTTGTTGCTGGGCTTTTGCATGATGTTGTTGAAGATACATCTGTTTCAAAAAGCAAGATTGCTTTAAATTTTGGAGAAGATGTTGCAATGTTAGTTGATGGGGTTACAAAACTTGGGAATGTTCCGCTTTCAACCAAAAAAGAAAGACAGGTTGAAAACATAAGGAAAATGCTTCTTGCCATGTCTAAGGATGTTAGGGTTATTATAATTAAATTAGCAGATAGGCTACATAATATGCGAACTGCTTCTGGTTGGCCAGAACAAAAAAGAAGGAATAAATCGTTAGAAACAATGGAAATTTATGCGCCAATTGCACAACGGCTTGGGATGCGTTTAATTAAAGAAGAACTTGAAGATATTGCAATTTATTATTTAGACCCAATTGCATATCAAGAAATTAGTGATATGTTAAAAGAAAAAGAAAGGGCAAATGCAACTTCTTTAAAGAGTGAATCATATATTAAATATGTTGAAAATATGGCATATAATAGAATTAAACATCTTGTTAAAGATCCAATAATTAGTGGTAGGCTTAAAAGTCATTGTGGGATATATTTTAAGGTTTATGTTAATGGAAAAGATTGGGACGAAGTTTTTGATATATATGCTATTAGAATTATTGTGAACACCGTTGCTGAATGTTATTTTGTTTTAGGGGCTATGCATGATATTTTCACCCCGCTTCCAAATAGGTTTAAAGACTATATATCAACTCCAAAACCTAATATGTATCAAAGTTTGCACACAACTGTTATTGGGCCTGGAGGGGTTTCTTTTGAAATACAAATTAGAACAAAAGATATGCACTACACCGCTGAATATGGAATTGCGGCGCACTGGAAATATAAACAAAAGGTTTCAACCAAAACAACCTTAGAAGAAAAGCTTTCGTGGATTCGAAGGATTATCGAAACGCAGAATGAATCCGAAAATGATGATGAATTTTTACAGGTTATTAAAACAGGGCTTGGAAGTGAAGAAGTTTTTGTTTTCACTCCTAATGGAGAGGTTAAAACTCTTCCAGCGGGCAGCACAATAATAGATTTTGCATATTCAATTCATTCAGAGGTTGGAAATAAGATGATTGGGGCTAAGGTTGACGGGAAGATGACCCAAATTGAAAGCCCAATTTCTATGAACCAGGTTATTGAAATAATAACAACCAAGGTTAAATCTCACGGGCCTTCTAGACGTTGGCTTAGAGTTGTTAAAACCAACGAAGCACGAAATAAAATTAGGGCATGGTTTAAAAAAGAAAGAAGAACAGAAAATATAGAACAAGGTTTTGAAGAGGTTAAAAGAGAATTTTTTCGAAATGGAATTCAGCTTTCTAAGGGGCAGTTTAAAAGATTTATGAAGGGTGTTATTGAAAAATATAATTTTAATGAAGTGGATGATTTTTATGCTGCAATTGGATATAGCGGAATAAACCTTTTGAAATTAATGCCTGGAATTAAAAATTTTTATCTTAAATTTGAAAAAGAGCAGGAAGATAAAAACAAAAGCCAAAAAAATATACCACACTCCAAAAAAACTACGGGTGGCATTATTATTGAAGGGTTTGATGGGTGTTTAATTAATTTTCCTAAATGCTGTAAAGCAGAAAAAGGTGATCAAATAATTGGGTTTATAACAAGAGGGCACGGGATTTCAATTCATAGGGTTGATTGCAAAAATATATTTCCAGTTAAAGATAATATAGATAAAATAGATAGATTTGTTTCTGTTTTTTGGGAAGGGGAGCCACGAAAAAAATATCTTTTGTTTATTGATATTCTAGCTGCTAAAAAAAACAATGTTATTAGTGCTTTAACTATGAAATTTTCTGAATATAATCTACAAATTAATAGTTTTAAGGCTGATTCTGTTGATGCTGAAAAAATATATCTAACAACTTCAATTTATATTTTGCATTTAAGGCAGCTTGGCAGCATCTATAGAAGCATAGAAAAATTAGATGGCGTTATGAACATTAAAATATATTTTAAAAAAGATTAAACCATATTTACCTAGAAAGTTTTATTTAATTTTAAGAAAATATTTTTTATGATTAAATATTGAGTTAGTAATTTATAATTAAATTCATTAAAAATTTATTTTTATTTAGTATATTAAAGATTTTAAAAAATTTAATCTAAGTTATTTGGTCTTTTAATTTTTATTATTTAGTTGTTTTTATATAATTTAAAATATATTTGCTATATAATGAGTAATGTTGATATGTATTTATTTTTAGTTTTAATAAATTTTTTTAGGTTTAAAAATATGATATGCTGCAATTTTAAAAAACCAATTAAATATCTAATTAAGAAAGTTTTGTTTATTATTATTACTTAAATTTAAAGTTTAAGACTAGTGGTTTATATTAAATATAAAAATTTATTTTTTAGTTATGTTTATTAAAATTTTTTTATATATTTTATAAAACTAAAAGAAACATATAAGGTGAATTTTATTTAGAATATATTGAAAATTTATGGTGGTTGTTATTTTTTAAATTTGATTTAAATTAACAACTAACATATAAGTGTTTTTTTAGAAATATAATATATAACAATTTTTTAAATTGTTGTTTATTTATTTAAATATTTTATTTTATGGTTTTTAGAAATTAATAACTAACATATAAGTGTTTTTTTAGAAATATAATATATAATTAATTGTTTAAATTTTTGTTTATTTATTTAAATATTTTATTTTATGGTTTTTAAAATTAATAACTAACACATAAGTGTTTTTTTAGAAATATAATATATAACAATTTTTTAAATTGTTGTTTATTTATTTAAATATTTATTTTATGGTTTTTAAAAATTAACAACTAACATATAAGTGTTTTTTTAGAACTATAGAAAATTTTATTTTAATATTTAATATATAAAAAATGCATAATACTAAATAAAATAATTTAATATTACACAAAAGATTTTTATGTTTTTATGAATTATATAAAAATTAAAAATAGGAATTGTTTTGTTTTTCTTGGTTTAATGTTGAAAATTCTCCGTGCCCTGGCAGGATTATATAGTTCTTTTCAAGTTGAGATATCTTTTTAACAGAATTTTTTATTTCTTTGGAGTTTCCTGAATATAAATCACATCTTCCAACGCCTTCTTTAAAGATTGTGTCCCCTGTGAAAAGAAATTCGTCTAAAATAAAACAACAACTCCCAGATGTATGCCCTTTTGTTTGAATAACCTTAAAATAATCATCTAAAAATTCTATTTTGTCTTGATCTTTAAAAGTCTTTAAATTTTTTATTGGTTCCATCTTTTTTAAATTTATGAAAAAACCAGCATTTTTTGTTGTGTCTTCTAAAATTTCTTTGTCGTCTTCGTTTATATAAACCATATTAGGGTTAAAAAAATTAACCCCCAAAATATGATCAAAATGCCCGTGCGTTAAAATAACAAATAAAAGTTCTATCTCGTTTGAATTAAAAAAATCTTTGATTTCTTCACTGGCAAAACCAGGATCTATTAAAACTGCTTTATTTTCTTTTTTGTTTAAAACAACATAGCAATTTGTTGGAATATGCCCTATTTCAAAGCATATTATTTTATATTTTTCGTTAGATATTTCTTTTCTCATTTTTATTTTTCCTTTGTTTTTTATTTTACTATTTAATTATTCCCCGTAAAAAATTTTGTAATCTTTCATTTGTTGTATTATTAAAAATTTCTTCTGGAGTTCCATCGTTTAAAACCATGCCATCACAAAGAAAAATAACTCTGTCTGCCATATTTCTAGCAAAGTTTATTTCGTGTGTTACACAAATTAATGTTATTTCGCTTTTTGAAAGTTCTTTAATAACATTTAAAACTTCTTCAATCATTTCTGGGTCTAGCGATGAAGTTGGCTCATCCAATAAAATAACTTCTGGGTCCATTGCAATTGACCGCAAAATTGCAATTCTTTGTTTTTGTCCACCAGAAAGCTGTTTTGGGTAGCAATCTTTTTTGTCTTTTAAACCAACCTTTTCAAGAAGGCTAATAGCGTTATTTATTGCAGTTTCTCTATTTATTTTTTTTAGCTTTATTGGTGCTAGTGTTATGTTTTCTAAAACAGTTTTATTTTCAAAAAGATTAAAATATTGAAAAACCATGTTCATTTTTTGGCGAACTTTTTTAATATCTGTTTTTTTGTTTGTTATATCTATGTCATTAAAATATATTTGGCCGGAATCTGGCTTTTCTAATAGGTTTAAACAACGCAAAAATGTGCTCTTTCCAGAACCAGATGGCCCGATTATTGCAATTTTTTCTTTTTTCTTTATTTCTAAGTTTATGTTTTTTAAAATTAGATGGTTGTTAAAACTCTTATTTAAATTTTTAATTCTAATCATTGTGAAAGCCTCCTTTCTATTAATCCTAAAATTATGCTTGCTAGTTTTGTTACTAAGAAATACATAATTGCTGTTAGAATTAGTGGCATGAATGTTTGATATGTTGCTGCAGAAATTGAAAATGCAGCTCTTGTAAGGTCTGCTAATGCAACATAACCAACTATTGCAGTTTCTTTTAAAAGGCTTATGAATTCGTTACAAAGAGCAGGAATTGAATTTTTAAGCCCTTGTGGAAGAACAACATAATACATAGTGCTAACTTGTGAAAATCCCATAGAATGGCAAGCTTCTGTTTGCCCTTTATCAACGGCGTTTATTCCACCTCGTATTATTTCTGCAACATAAGCAGCACTGTTTAGTCCAAATGCAATGGAAGCAACCAATATTCCATTTTTGGCGTTTTTTAGAATTACTAACCACATAATTAAAAGTTGAACTAAAACTGGGGTTCCTCGAATTATTGATATGTATATATTAACAATTCTTGAAATTATTGTGGTTTTTCCGCTTTTTGTTTTTGTAAGTTTTAATATTGCTAAAATAGAACCTAAGAAAAACCCAATAATTGCTGATATAATTGTTATTGTTAATGTTACTAAAAGCCCTTTTAGATATAGTTTCCAACGATCTTTTTCCAAAAATGCTGTAGAAAATTGTTCTGTTAAACCGTTCTTTTTAATTGCTTTTTCTTTTTCTTTTAGGTCTATGTGCATATATTTTTTTAGTAGTTCATTATATTTTTTACTGCTTTTTATTTCGGTTAGTGCTTTATTTATGCCTTCTAGTAATTCTTTATTTTCTTTTGAGCAGGCGATACAAGAATTTTCTATTGGGCAATCTATAACCTTTCCATCTGTTGCTTTAATTTTATCTCCATATTTTATTTCTTTTGTTTTAGAAACTATTTCGTCTAAAATAACTGCGTCTAGTTTATTTTGAACAAGGTCTTCAACCATTATGTCGTTTGAGTCATATTCTTTTAACTTTAAATTTTTAACCTTTGTTGCTAGTTTTTTTGCTATTTCGTTTGCTGTTGTTCCAACTTGGGTTGCAACTGTTAGGTTTTCAAAACTTTTTTCGTTTTTAATATCTCTATCTTTTTTTGTTAGAATAAATTGGTTTCCTTCAAAATAAGACATTGAAAAGGCAGCTTCTTTTTCTCGCTCGGGAGTTTTAGTAAGCCCTGCTATTCCAGCATCCAACTTTTTATTTTTAACCGAAGGAAGAATGCTTTCAAAAGACATATCTATAAATTTTGCTTTTAGGCCTAGCTTTTCTGCTATTGCTTCTCCTAACTCTATGTCGAATCCTGTTACTTTTCCATCGTCACCTAAATATTCAAATGGTGGGAATGTTGCATTTGTTCCAAAGGTTAAAACTCCTTTTTCTATTGTTTCAAATTCTGTTTTTGCTTTAATATTTGGAAGTAAAATTAAAAATATAGTTAATATTGAACTTAAAATAAATGCAAATTTAAGTTTAATTTTTTTAGCCATTTTAAAACCTCCTTAACTTTAATTTTAAATATAACAATAACTATGTCATATTTAATATATTAAAAATAATTATCTTTATTTTTAATTTGCCTTTCATATTAAAACAACTCCTTTTGTTGGGCTAATTAAGGTTTTTAAAGTTAAATTTATAATCAGAATATGTTTTATTTAATGATATCAAAAATGTTTAAATAAATAAAGCTTTTTGTAAATTATTTTAAGGTAAAAAAAGTATTTTTTTGTTTATTGGTGTGATTTAATATTTAGCTTTATATTATTGAATTTAAATATAGTTCATTTTTAAATATTTGTTTAAATTTTATTGTGGATAATTCAAATTTTGGCTTTTTTTTAAATTTTGATAAAACTTCAAACTTAGTTTAGCAGGTTTAAAAAGGCTGATAAAATTTTTTGGCGAGTGATTTACTAAAAGTTATATTAAACTAACTACGTAATAAAAAAATGGCGAGTGGTATATTTTAATTTATATCAAACCTTCTACGTAATAAAATAGTATTTAGCAGGTCTTAAAATTAGATTAAACTTTATGGTGAGTGGTTTACTGAAAAAAAGTTTAGCAGGTTTAATAAGTTAGATTAAATTTCTTGGCGAGTGGTATATTTAAAAATTATATCAAACTTACTACGTAATGAAAAAAGAATTTAGCAGGTTTAATAAGTTAGATTAAATTTCAAACATAGTTTAGCAGGTCTTAAAATTAGATTAAATTTCTTGGCGAGTGATTTACTAAAAGTTATATTAAACTAACTACGTAATGAAAAAATGGCGAGTGGTATATTTAAAAATTATATTAAACTAACTACGTAATGAAAGAATTTAGCAGGCCGAATGAAGTTTTATTAAATTTCTTGGCGAGTGGTATATTTAAAAATTATATTAAACTAACTACGTAATGAAAAAAATTCCAGCGAGATATAAATTTAAAGTAATAGCAAATTTAAAACGAAATGAAAAAGTTTCTTTAAATTTTATGGTGAGCGATATATTTAAAATAGTATTTAGCAGGTTTATTAAGTTAGATTAAACTTTATGGCGAGTGATATATTTAAAATTCCAGCAAACTTACTACGTAATGAAAGGGTCTCCACGGGAAAGAGAGAATCTATATCCTGAGAGGTAGATATCTTTTTTTAGTTTTTTAAGAGTTTTTTCGGGACGTATTATTTTGTTGTTATATAGGCTGTAGTTTTTAATATATTTTTTTGGTGAAATATTTGGCATAATAACGTTAGCACCACTATCTAATGCACTTTTCATAATTTTTTTATCTAGGCTAAAAAGAGAGGTTGTTGCAGGAATCAAAGCATTTTTAAAAAGAAGCCTTAAAATTGAAATTAGTCTTAGTGTTAGATTTATGCTGCCACTTTCGTAGTTTTTAAAGGGAGTATCTTTATGAGGGATAAAAGGGCCTATTCCAATCATTTCTGGTTTTAATTTTTGTAGGAACCTCAAATCTGCTATTAGATTTTTTGTTGTTTGAAAAGGTGAACCAACCATAAAACCAGATCCAACAACATATTTTAGTTCTTTTAGGTTGTAAAGGCAGTTGATTCTATTTTCTAAAGACATTTCTTTTGGGTGGAGTTTTTCATAATGATTTTTTGATATTGTTTCATGGCGAAGCAAAAACCTATCTGCTCCTGCTTTTAAAAGAGACTCATATGTTTTTTTTTCTCTTTCACCAATGCTTAAAGTTACTGCACAGTCTTTGAATTTTTGTTTTATTTTAAAAACAATTTCACAAAGTGTTTCGTCTTTAAAGAAAGGGTTTTCTCCTCCTTGCAAAACAAAAGTTTTTAGCCCTTGTTTATATCCTTTTTCGCAACATTCTAAAATTTCTTTTTCGGTTAATTGATATCTTTTTAGATTTAAATTATCTTTTCTAATTCCACAATAAAAGCAGTTATTTTTGCAGTTATTTGTTATTTCTATTAACCCTCTTAAATAAACACTATTTTTATATATTTCTTGTCTTTTCTTTTTAGCCAGTTTAAAAAGAGGCTTTAAATCTTCTTTTGTTTCTAGCAAAAATTCTAAATTTTCATCAGATGTGTTTTCTTTTTCATATAGCTCTTTTGAAATTTTTAAAACTTTGTCGTTCAACTAATGCCTCCTTTAAAAATAATATAAATTTTTGTTATTACCCCTTCTTAAATAAACACTGTTTTTATATATTTCTTGTCTTTTCTTTTTAGCCAGTTTAAAAAGAGGCTTTAAATCTTCTTTTGTTTCTAGCAAAAATTCTAAATTTTCATCGGATGTGTTTTCTTTTTCATATAGCTCTTTTGAAATTTTTAAAACTTTGTCGTTCAATTAATGCCTCCCTTAAAAATAATATAAAATTTTTGGTTAATTAAATTCGTTCATTGCTTTTTCAACTTCTCCTGAAACTATTAATTCGGTTGCCTTTTTTGCTTTTTCAAATGCTGAATCTAATTTTTCTTTTTCGGTTTCGCTAAATGTTGAAAGAACCCATTTTGCTAGGTCATAATCTTTATGTGGCTTTTTTCCAACACCAATTTTGATTCTAACAAAATCTTCTTCCCCTGTATCATAAATTATGCTTTTTATTCCGTTATGCCCGCCTGCACTTCCTTTTTTCTTGATTTTAATTTCTCCAACGTCAAAAGAAATGTCGTCATATATAACTAACAAATCTTTAACACTTAGTTTATAGTAATTAATAACTGCTTCAACTGCTTCTCCACTGTTGTTCATATATGTTATTGGTTTTAAAAATAAACACCGCACGTTGTTGATGTATAAATCTGTTATAATTGCTTGAAATTTTCTTATGTTTTCTTTGTTTATTTTAACTATGTTAGATTTTAAAATATAGTCTATTGCCAAAAAGCCAGCATTATGCCGTGTGTTCTCATATTTAGGGGTTGGATTTCCAAGGCCAACCACAATTTTTTCAATTTTTGAATTAGTGTCGTTTGTTTTAATTTTTTCGAATAGTTTAAATATATTCATTTTAATCACTCAAAAAGAGACGAAACAGATTCGTTGTTGTGGATTTTTTCTATTGCTTTTGCAAAAATATGAGAAACGGTTATAACTTCTATTTTTTCTGTTGCTTTTTCTTTTGTTAAAGGAATTGTGTCTGCTATTAAAAGTTTTTCTATTGAGCTGTTTTTAATTCGTTCTATTGCAGGGCCAGAAAGAACTCCATGTGTTGCGCATGCATAAATTTTTTTCGCTTTTCCTATTTTAATTAAAGCATCAGCAGCATTACAAAGAGTTCCTGCTGTGTCTATCATATCATCAGCCATTAAAACTGTTTTTCCTTCAACATTTCCTATTATATTTAAAACCTGCGAAACATTTGCTTTTTGTCTTCTTTTTTCAACTATTGCAATAGAAACATCTAATTTTTCTGCAAGATTTCTAGCTCTTGTAACAGATCCAATATCAGGAGCTACAACAACTATTTCTTCTTTGTTTTTTTCAAAAGCTTTTTTAAAATGTTCAATAAAAACAGCCATACCAACTAAATGATCTAGTGGAATGTTAAAAAAGCCTTGAATTTGTGGGGCATGTAAATCCATTGTTAAAACTCTATCTGCTCCTGCTGTTGAAATTAAATTTGCACATAGTCTTGATGAAATTGGATCTCTTGCTTTTGTTTTTCTATCTTGTCTTGCATAACCAAAATATGGAATAACAGCGGTTATTCTTCCTGCTGAAGCACGTTTTAGTGCATCGATAACTATTAAAAGTTCCATGATGTTTGTGTTAACTTCGTGGCAGGTTGATTGCAAAACAAAACAATCACACCCTCTAACAGATTCTGTTATAGAAACAGAAATTTCGCCATCACTAAATTTGCTTGCTGTGCACGCACCCATTTTAAGATTTAAATCTTTAACTATTAGTTTTGATAAGTTTTTGTTGGAATTACCAGAAAAAATTTTAATTTTGCTATTGTTAAAATTCATAATAAAAAGTCCTTTCAATTTTTAACTTTATAGGTTACTTCATTATACAATATTCTTTCAATTATATCAATATTTTACATAGTTTAAGATTTAAAATTAAATTTAAATTTTTATTTTTATTGCAATTATATTTAAAATTTAATATAATAAAAAAGTATGATTTAAAATTTAGAATGTTTTAACATATTTTTTGTTAATTGAAACTAGAAAAAGGAGAGTTTAAATTGAAAAGGTTTATTGTGGAAGTTTCAGCAAGACATGTTCATTTGAATAAAGAAGCGGTTGAAATTCTTTTTGGAAAAGGATACAAATTAAATATTAAAAAAAATCTTTCCCAACCTCAGCAATATGTTTGTGAAGAAAAGGTTGAAGTTGTTGGAGAAAAATCTAGTTTAAAAAGAGTTTCTGTTTTAGGGCCAGAAAGAGAAGATGTTCAGGTTGAAATTTCAAAAACAGATTCTAGATCTCTTGGAATTGATGCTCCTGTTAGAGAATCTGGAGATTTAGATGGTAGTGCTGGTTGTGTTTTGGTTGGCCCTTGTGGAGAATTAAAATTAGAAAAAGGGGTTATTGTTGCAAAAAGGCATATACACATGACTCCAGAAGATGCCGATGAAATGGGGGTTAAAAATGGGGATGTTGTTTTTGTAGATATTCCTTCAAGGGAAAGATCTTTAATTTTTAAAGATGTTGTTGTTAGGGTTTCTAAGAATTATTCTCTTGCTATGCATATAGACACAGATGAAGCAAATTCTTGTTTAGTTTCTTCGGATGTTAAAGGGGAAATTGTTAAAGTGTAGTTTTAAAAATTAAAAAGGGGTTGATTTTTTATGGAAGAAAAAAAATTTTTTATGTATAAAAATAGACCTTTAGTAAGAAAAGAAAACGTTATGTATTACGGTGATATAGGTGAAGATTATGTATGTATGTTAACAATTGAGTCTTTTGATGAACTAAAAGACATTAAAATTGGGAATAAAATATTTTTGCAATTAATTTCAACAGACCCTAATGTTAGCACACAGGATGTTGTTGTTAAGCATACAGTTAAAGATAACTTATATGATGCATTAGATATTGCAGGAATTTGGATTGAAAGATATAAAAAAAGAGCAACGATATAAAAATATTTTGGTTATATTAAAAAGGAGAGAATGTTATGGAAACAAATAAAGATAAACGTACGTCTAAAATTTTGATTTCTTCTTTGGTTGTTGTGGGGGTAGCTTTGTTTTTTTCTGTTTTTTTTGTTTTACCAAAGCTTTTAAGTGGGCCTAAAGAAGATGTTGTAGTTAAAAGTTTAGATGATTTTGAAGTTAATTTTTCAGATTTTTTGTTAGATACGGCCTTAAAGGTTAATGAAGTTGAGAGAAAAATTAAAAAAAATTTTGGAGATGAAGTAACTTTTGAAGATTTAAAAGAAACCCCAATTAATGGGATTTCTGCTCTTGAATTTATAAAAGATAGTGTTTCAGGAAATTTAAATCGTAATTTGTTTGTTAGAGATGCAGCAAAAAAATTAAATATTGTTCTCACACCGCAAGAGATAAATGGTATAAAAGGTCAGGCATATCAAACATTTAAGAATTTAAATGTTAGCTTTAATGCAAAGGATATTGGTATATCTTTAGATTCTTGTTGTAGAGCGTATGAAATTAATATGTTGGAACAAAAAATTTCAGAAGAGCTTTTTGGAGAAGGTAAATCAAAAGAAATAAAGGAAGATGAAATAAAGAAATTTGCTGAAGACAAAGATAAATTTGCTAGATATCAAATTATAAAGTTACCAGAATTTTTAGAAAATGTTAAGGTTAAAGATTGTAAAGAAGATGTTTTAAACAAAAAAGATGAAGAAAAGAAGGATGAAGAAAAGAAGGATGAAGAAAAGAAGGATGAAAAGGATGGGGAAGAATTAGTTATAGAAAAGTCTTTTGGAGTTAAAACAGTTAAAGAATTAAGAGATAAAATTTTCGATGAAATTAAAAGCAAAAAAAAGACTTGGGAAAATATAGCAGATGAATTAAAAAAAGCATTTAAAAATAATATCTATATTCCAAAAGAACAAAATATGTATTTATATGATGAGGAAGAAGATGAAGAGAGTAGAGCAAATAAAGATTCAGAAACGAAGAACTTAAAAGATAATATGAAAACTATGAATGGAGAAGATGTTAGAAAAATTGATTATGAAAGAGAAATAAGTTTGATACGAAAATATTCTATTGATGAAAAGACTTTGAAAAAAGAAAAAGAAGCAATTAAAACAAAACTTGAAAGTGACATTAAAAAGCAATTTTTTGAAGAAATTGAAAAAGAAAATGAAGATAAAATTCAAACAAATGAAGATATTTTAAATTTAGATAATGTTAAAAAACAGGTTAAAAAGGTTTATAAATATAAGAAAAAGGAAGAATCGTTTTTCTAAAAAAAGGCAGAAAAATGGTGCGGTTAAGAGGATTTGAACCTCCACTGAATTGCTTCAACCAGAACCTGAATCTGGCGCGTCTGCCGATTCCGCCATAACCGCATTTAATATATATTAAATACAGTTATTATATTAAAAATGTGTTAAAAAGTCAAATTTTTGTATTTTTAAAATAATATTTGACAAATAATATTATTTATGCTAGAATGTGTTTAGTGTTTAATATTAAAGAAAGGCTGGGTTTTAAAAACCTAGTTTTTTTATTGTAAAATTTATGTAAAGGAGAAAAAATATGAATGTTTTAAGCAAAATAAGAGAGAATGTTGAGCCAATTGTTTTAAATCTTGGGATTAATGTTTGGGATGTTTTGTTTGAAAAAGAAGGAAGTAATAAATTTTTAAGAGTATATATTTTTAAAGGAGATGGGGTTGCAATAACTTTAGATGATTGTGAGAAAGTTTCTTTAAAAGTTTCTGAAAAACTAGATGAAATGGATATAATTGAAGAAAAATACTTTTTAGAAGTGTCTTCGGTTGGAATAGAAAGAAAGTTAACAAAAGAAAAACATTTTATAAATTCAATAGGGAAAAAAGTTCATATAAAATTTAAAAAATCTTATGGAGGAAAGAAACATTTAAAAGGAATTTTAAAAGGTTTTGAAAATTTAACTATTAAACTGGAAACTAGTGATGAAATTTTTAGCATACCTTTTAAAAGTTGTCTATATGTTAAATTAGACGAAAAAGAAGAAGAATAGAAAATAAAGTAAAATTATGTTTTATGATGCGGTTAAAATTTGGTTCATTAAAAACTATATTTTTGAAAATTGAAAAATATTTTAAAAATAATGAAAGTTTTTTAGTTTTTTTGAATAGAGTAAAAAGTGGTTTAAGATAATGTGAATTTCAAATTATTAACATTTGATTTGAAGTTTGTTATGTGTTAAAATAACAGAATTATGAATTATTTTTTAGTTAAAAACAAAATTAATTTTTAAATTTAATTAGTAGGTTTATTAATAAAATTAAAACAGAAAATGAAAAACTAAGAATTGTTAAGGAAGGGATAAAGTAAAATGAAAGCAAAACAAACAAAAGAGTTTTTTGAGGCTTTGAATTATATAACAACAGAAAAAGGGGTTTCAATTTCTTCTTTGGTTAAAAAACTTGAAAATGCAATAGTTTTGGCTGTTAGAAAACAATATGGAAAAATAGAAAAAATCAATGTTTTAATAGATATTGAAAATTTAAATTTTGATGTTTCTTTTTCAAAAATGGTCGTTGAGGAAGTTAAAAACCCATTAAACGAAATTTTGTTGGAAGAAGCTTTAAAAATAAATAAACGTGCAAAAGTTGGGGAATATGTAGAAATTGAAGTTGATTCTAAGCAAATTGGAAGGCTTGCAGCACAAGCAGCAAAACAACAAATAATGCAAGGAATTAAAGAAATAGAAAGAGAAAATGTATTAGAAAAAGTTGGGGATAAAATAGGAAGAATATTAACGGTTAAGGTGGAGATGATTGATCCTGTTTTTTCTAACGTTGTTTTTAAAATTGATGATAGTGAAGTTATTTTGTTTAAGAATCAACAGCTTTTAAATGATAGCTTTAAGGTTGGAGATATGGTTAAAGTTTATGCAATTGAAGTTGATTCGTCTGGATCTGGTTCTTTAATTAAAATTTCTAGAACACACCCTAATTTTGTTAAGAGTCTTTTTGAATTGGAGGTTCCAGAAATTGAAGAAGGAAAGGTTATAATAAAAAGAGTTGCAAGGCAAGCAGGAATAAGAACTAAAATTGCTGTATATAGTGAAGATGAAAACATTGATGCAGTTGGATGTTGCATAGGTTCTAGAGGAGGAAGAATTGAGTCTATTGTTAGCGAATTAAATGGAGAAAAAATAGATATTGTTAAATATAGCAATGACCCAAAAGAATTTATTCGTGCAGCGCTTTCTCCTGCTAAGGTTTTAGAGATTGAAATATTAGAAATTGAAGGTGTTGAAAAAATTGCGTATGTTTCTGTTCCTGGAAATCAAATATCTTTAGCAATTGGAGCAAATGGGCTTAATGTTAAATTAGCAGCAATGTTAACAGGATATAAAATTGATATTAGTCCTGAAAATTCATTGGGAGTTGAAGGTTTTAAAAGCACGGTGCAAGAAAAATATCAAGAAAGACTAAAAAAACTCTCTCAAACCGAAAGGCCACCGGTTATTGAGAAAAAAACTCAAAAAGAAATAGATGAAGAAGATGATATACATTCTTTGGAAGTAGAAAAAATGTTGAGGGATAGTTAAAATATGGAAGAGAAAAAAATAAAAAAAGAACCAGAAAGGCTTTGTATGGCATGCAGAAAAAAATATTTAAAAAAAGATTTAATTAGAGTTGTTAAAGAAAAAAGTGGAAAGATATATATTGATGAAATTAAAAAAGCGCATGGAAGAGGGGCATATTTGTGTTATAATGAAAAGTGTTTAGAAATTTTGAAGAAAAAAAGAGGGTTAGAAAGAAATTTTAAATGTTATGTTGAAAGTGATATATATTTAAAGTTGGAAGAAAATATTAAGAAAATTTAAAGAATTTTTAAAGTTTTTTAAAATAAAATTTAAAACAAAGGGAATCAACAGGGGTGATGTGTTTTTATGAAGAAAAAGTATAAGTTATCGGATCTTGCTAAAGATTTAAAGGTTGTTGCTAAAGATTTGGTTGAAAATTTAAAAAAATATTTAGATAAACCAATTAAAACAACAACAACTTTAACCGAAGAAGAAGCAAATATTGCAATTGAGTTATATTCTCAAAAAAACCAGGTTAATGATTTTGAGGAATATTTTATTTTGGCAAAAGAGAAAAGAATAAATTCAAAATCGGTTGAAGAAGATGCTTTAAAAATGAAGGAGCAAGAAGAATTAAAGAAAGAAAAGCAAGAAAAGCAAGAAAAGCAAGAAAAAATTAAGAATGTAATTGAAGAAAAAATAAGCACCCCTAAAGAAGAAAACGTTAAAAATTTTAAAAATAAAAAAGAAAAGAATAAGAAGCAATTTAAAGAAAGAAATGAAAGAAAAACATTAAAACTAACGCCAAAAGAACAAAATAATAATACTAAAATTGTTCAGCAAGAAGAAAAGAAAAATTTTGTTGACACAAAAGCAGCCCAGGTTAATTATGAAAAATATGATGAAAAATATGAAAAATTAGCTGGGGAAGAAAAAATTAAAGATAGCTATCAGAGCAAACAAAAGTTTAAAAGAAGATCTAACCAAAAAAATTTGAAGAAAAAAGAAAAGGAAACAGAAGCACAAAAATTGCAAAGATTGGCTCTTGAAAAAGCAAGGCAGCAAAAATTAAGGGTTAAAATTCCTGATAACATTGTTGTTAGTGAATTAGCGTTGCGATTAAAAGTTAATGTTGCGCAGGTTATTAAACAGTTAATGTCACTTGGAGTTATGGCAAACGCTAACGAAACAATAGATTTTGACACGGCAAGCCTTGTTGCGCAAGAACTTGGAGCAAAGGTTGAACATGAAGTTACCGTAACAATTGAAGAAAGACTATTTGAAGAACAAAGTGACGATGAAGGAGAAAAAACAAGAAGAGACCCAATTGTTGTTGTTGTTGGGCATGTTGATCATGGAAAAACTAGCCTTTTAGATAAAATCCGTAACACTAATATTATTTCGTCTGAGTCGGGAGGAATAACTCAGCATATTGGAGCATATAAGGTTAAAATAAAAGACGGAAAAGGAATAACTTTTTTAGATACACCAGGGCATGAGGCGTTCACTTCAATGCGTATGAGAGGGGTTAATGTAACAGATATTGCAATTTTGGTTGTTGCTGCTGATGATGGAATAATGCCACAAACAGTTGAAGCAATTAATCATGCTAAAGCTGCAAAGGTTTCAATTATTGTTGCAATTAATAAAATAGATAAACCAGAAGCAGATATAGATAAAATTAAAAAGGAGTTAACAGAACATGAGTTAATTCCAGAAGAGTGGGGAGGAGACACAATTTGTGTTCCTGTTTCTGCAAAAACCGGGCAAGGAATAGAACAGCTTTTGGAGATGATTGATTTAGTTGCTGAAGTTAAAGAGCTAAAGGCGGTTGAAAAGAAATTTGCAAAAGGAACGGTTGTTGAAGCATATTTAGACAAAGGAAGAGGGCCTGTTGCAACACTGCTTGTTCAAAATGGAACTTTAAATGTTGGAGATTCTATAATTGCTGGGGTTTGTGTTGGAAGAGTTCGTGTTATGTTAAACGACAAAGGAAAGGAAGTTAAAAAAGCAGGGCCATCCACTCCGGTTGAAATAACAGGGCTTTCACAGGTCCCTAATGCTGGAGATGTTTTTAATGCTGTTGCTAACGAAAAACTTGCAAGAGAGCTTGTTGAAAAAAGAAAGTTTAATGAAAAAAATAAACAGTTTGAAGAAAACAAAGTTAGTTTAGATAATATATTTAATCAAATTAAAGAGGGAGATGTTAAATCTGTTAACATAATAATTAAAGCAGATGTTCAGGGTTCTGTTGAAGCTTTAAAAAATTCTTTAGAAAAACTGTCTAACGAAGAGGTTAAAATTAGCATAATACATTGTGGATCGGGGGCTATTAACGAAGCAGATGTTAAACTTGCTTATGTTTCTGGGGCTATTGTTGTTGGGTTTAATGTTCGGCCTAATGCTTTGGTTAAAAATTTAGCTCAAGCAAGAGGGGTTGAACTTAGGTTATACACTGTAATTTATGATGCTTTGGAAGATGTTGAAAAAGCAATGAAAGGAATGCTCGCGCCAAAAGAAAGAGAGGTTGAACTTGGAACAGCAGAAGTCCGTCAGGTTTATAAAATTTCTAATGTTGGAACAATTGCAGGATGTTATGTAACAAGTGGGAAGGTTTTAAGAAAAGCAAATGTTAGATTGGTTCGAGATGGAATTATTATAGCGCAGGATACTATTAAGTCTTTAAAGCGGTTTAAGGAAGACGCTAAAGAGGTTTTAAAAGAATTTGAATGTGGAATTGGGCTAACTAATTTTAATGATATAAAGGTTGGAGATGTTTTAGAGTCATATATAATCGAGGAATACACCGAATAGAAAAATTGGAGGAAGTTTAAAATGAGTTTTAAGGTGGGAAGAGTTGAAGAAGATATTAAAAGGCAGCTTAGTCTTTTGATTATGAATATGAAAAATATGTCTTTAGCTTCAAAAGAAATATATGTTGTTAAGGTTAAAATGGCAGAAAATTGTTTAAAGGCAAGGGTATATATTCGTTCTTTAAAAGGAGTTATTTATGCAAAGCAGGCAATTTCTCTTTTAAATAGAGCTATTGGGTTTTTAAAGCACGAAATATCCAAAAATTTAGGGCTTAGAAAGGTTCCTAACCTGGAATTTTTAGCGGATGATTCATTAGAATATGAAGAGCACTTAGAAGAACTTTTTTCAAAGATTAAAAAAGAAAAATCGGGTGTTAAAGGTGAAATTTAGTTGTTAGTTGGTGGTTTTAATTAGTTTTAGGTGGCATTTTTAAAAATGTTTACTAAAAGTAAAAATTTTGAATATTATTATTGAATTTAGTTGTTGTTAATAGTTAGTTTTTTGTTTATAGTTATTATTTTTTGAAATGTTATACTAAAATTTAATTTTATTATGCTTTATGATAGTTAAAAATTTTGGTTAATATTAATTTTTATATGATGAATGGCTGAGTTAGATTGTTTTCATAAAAGAATAAATGTATTTATAAACAAAAATATTTGAGCATAATAAATTTAAAAATAACTAGAATTTATCGTTAATTTAAAATATAAAAACTTCTCATTCTATAATAAAGATATGGATTGTTGTTAAAATTTGTTGTGAATTTATTTTTTTAGGGTTACTGTGGGAACTAATTTTAAATATTAAAATTTTATTTTGGATGTGTTAGAAGAGTTAATTTAAAATAGATATAAAGTTTAAAAAGTTATTTAAATTAAATAGCAGTTGATGTTTTGTTACTGAATGATTTTAGGTCAAATAATTTAATAAGTAAGATTAATTATATAAATTTTTTTGGGACTTCAAATTTAAATTAGAAGCGATTAATATATAATAAAAAAATTTTCAATTTAAAGAAAGTGTGATATAATTTAACTAGTTTTTTAGATTTAGTTTTTAATTATGTTATATTACATAGGGTTAAAAGGAATTGATATATGGAAAATAAAATAAAAAAAGCGGCGGAATTTATAAAAAAAAATAATAACTTTTGCTTTTTGTGTCATAAAAGGCTGGACGGAGACACATTAGGAGCAGCATATTCATTATATTATGCTTGCATTATTTTAAATAAAAACAGTGTTGTTAAAACCTATGAAGATGAAGTTTCACAAAAGTTTAGTTTTATATATCCTGAAAAAGATGTGGTGGAAGAATTTGAAATAGAGCACTATGTTAGTGTTGATGTTGCTGATTTAAATCTTTTGGAGGAAAGCTATAAAAACAAAAAAATTTCTTTATGTATAGATCATCATGAAACCAATAGAATAGAGGCAGATTTAAAATGTGTTGATGAAAAAAGTGCTGCAACATGTGAAATTGTGTATTTTATTTTAAAGGAGCTTGGTGTTAAAATAAACAAAAAAATAGCAGATTGTTTATATTTAGGTATATCAACAGACACTGGATGTTTTAAATATCAAAATGTGACACAAAAAACTCATAAAATAGCAGCAGATTTAATTGAATTTGGTGCAGATTTTTATAATATTAATTTAAATGCGTTTGATAAAAAAAGCAAAAACAGATTAAAATTAGAAGCACAGGTTATTAAAAATTTAAAATATTATTTTGAAGATAGATTGGTTGTTGTTTTTATAACAAAAGATATTATTAATAGTTCTGGTGCTAGCTTAGAAGATTGTGGTAGTGTTTCATATATTGCTGCGTCTTTTGAAGATGCACTTGTTTCAATAACTGCAAAAGAAGAAAAGAATGGGTTTAAAATATCTGTTCGAACAAAAGGTTTTTGTGATGCTAGTTTATTTTGCAGAAGGTTTAATGGAGGTGGGCATAAAAAAGCGGCAGGTTGTTTTATTGAAGGGGAAAAAGAAGAAGTTTTAGAAAAGTTGTTGAAAGCTTCAAGTGAAGAGTTTAAATTTGTAGCAAAAGAGGCTATAAAAACTGTTTAAGGAGGAATTTAAATTTTAAAGGATGGAATAATTGTTGTTAATAAACCTTGTGGTTTAACTTCTTTTGATGTTGTATATAAAATTAGAAAAATTTTAAACGTTAAAAGGGTTGGACATAGTGGAACACTAGATCCGAATGCTGTTGGTGTTTTGCCTATTTTTTATGGAAAAGCAACTAAGGCTATTAATTTTTTACAGGATAAAGATAAAACATATTTAGCAAAATTTAAGCTAGGCATTAAAACAGACACAAAAGACATAACAGGAGAAATTTTAAAAGAAGAAAAGAGTAGTGTTAAAAAAAAGGAGTTTGAAAAGGTTTTGGAGTTGTTTTTGGGGAAGATTTTTCAAATCCCGCCTATGTATTCTGCTGTTAAAGTTTCTGGAGTTGCTCTATATAAATTAGCGCGACAAGGCAAGGTTGTTGAAAGAAAAGAAAGAGAAGTTTTAATATATAGCTTAAAATGTTTAGAATTTGATGAAGAAAAACAAGAAGGAATTTTAGAGGTTTTTTGTTCTAGTGGAACATATATTAGAACATTGGTTGAAGATATTGCATTAAAATTAGGGACTTATGGGGTTTTGTTGGAGTTAGAAAGAACAAAAGCTTGTGGATTTTCTATTGAAGAAAGTTTAAAAATAGAAGAAGTTAAAAGGCTAAAGGAAGAAGAAAAGTTAGAAAAATATGTTAAAACAATTGACGAGATTTTTAGAGATTTAGGTAAAATTAGCTTGAGTTTAAAAGAGCAAGAGAAGTTTTTAAATGGAGTTAGGTTAAAAATTGAGGGGATGGAAAATTTTAAAGAAAAAGATATGGTTCGGGTTTATGGAGAAAAATTTTTAGGGCTTGCACATAATGAAGATGGTTTTTTAAAGATTGATAGAATTTTTTGTTGAATATATTAAAACAAAATTAATATTTTTTTGTTTTTATTTAATAAGATGTTTATATATCAAAATTGTTATTTTGACTAAATTTATTATTTTAATCGATGTTTATTTTTTGATATAGCTAATTAAAATATTTTAGATTTAATTAGTTTATATATTAAAAAAATGTATTATAAAGCAAATTAATAATATTTATATTAAATTGTAAAATAAAGAAATTTTTGGTGTTTAGTTATTGTTTAAATTTTATTGTTGTTAGATTGGTTATATAATGATGTTAAAATTTTATAAATTGTGTAGTTTTATTTTTTGTTATTTTTATTTTTTAATTTTTTATATATAAATGTTGTATTTTAAAGTAAATTAATAAAAACAGTTTAAAATATTTTAATTTTTAATAGGATTTTTTAGCTATTCTATTTAGATAAATTAATGTTTTAGAATATTATTAAGTAGTTTGCGATATGGAATTGTTTTAAATAAAAAATTGTAATGGAGTTTATAATTTGAAGATTAATTTATTTTTGGTATTATTATTTTAGAAATTATTTTATATCTATAAACTATTAAATAAAAATTTTTGGTGGGTAGATATTGTTTTGTTATATTTTATCGTTTTAGAAATATAAAAGCATTCAAACTGTTTTTGAATTTTTTATTTTATTAAAATTTTATAAATTGTGTAGTTTTATTTTTTGTTATTTTTATTTTTTAATTTTTTATATATAAATGTTGTATTTGAAAGTAAATTAATAAAAACAGTTTAAAATATTTTAATTTTTAATAGGATTTTTTGGCTATCCTATTTAGATAAATTAATTAATGTTTTAGAATATTATTAAGTAGTTTGCGATATGGAATTGTTTTAAATAAAAAAATTGTAATGGAGTTTATAATTTGAAGATTAATTTATTTTTGGTAAATATTTTATATCTATAAACTATTAAATAAAATATAAGATATTTTCTAAAGTTTTTAATAGTGTTAAAATTATATATAAATTGTGTAGTTTTATTATTATTTTAGTAAATATTTTATATTAAAAGTTTAAAAAAAATATTAAAGCAGAATATTAAAATAATTAAATATAGTTTATGGCATTAAATTGAAATATATTTTAGGTTAAATAAAATTATTATTTAATATAAATTTTTAGAAATTAAATTTTGCTTATCGTTTAGCTGATGTTTAGTTTTTTTAATATTTTAGATTAGAATAAAATATTGTTTAAGAATTTAAAAGTGAGTTTAGTTTTAAAGTTTTTATATAATATAAAAGAGGGCGTTATGAAAATATTTAGAAGGGTTAAAATAAATGGTTTAAAAACTGCTGTTGCTATAGGATTTTTTGATGGAGTTCATATAGGGCATAAAAAAGTTATTAAAAAAGCGGTTGATAGTGGATTTTTGCCTGTTGTTTTAACCTTTGATTATGAAAATGTTGTTCCTTTGTCTAAAGGAGATATAAAATTTATAACATCTAATAGAGTTAAATTTGGTTTATTTAAAGAATTAGGGGTTAAAATAGTTGTTGTTCCATATTTTGAATCTGTTAAAAACATTGAATTTGTTGATTTTTTCGAAAAGATATTGTTAAAAGAACTGAATGCTAAAATTTTGGTTTGTGGAAAAAATTTAAGGTTTGGTAGAAATAGAATTGGAGATGTTAACTCATTAAAATTGTTAGCAAAAGAAAAAGGAATTGATGTTTATGATGTTGATTTAGTTAAATTAAATGGAGAATTTGTTTCTTCTAAAAGAATTAGAGATGTTATTAAAACTGGAAATTTAAGCCTTTTAAAAGAATTACTTGGATATTGCTACCACATAGAATTAAATTTTAAAGATTGTTCTTTTTTGAATGATTATATTATTTGTAAAATTTCTAAAAACATGGCCTTTTTAAGAGATGGCTTTTATGTAGTTAAGACTAAAATAAAGAATTTTTTATTTAAAGCAGTTGCTAAAATAAAGGAATATGATGAATATTTTCTACTGAAAATTTATATTAAAAACATTAGGTTTAAAGATGTTGAAAAAAAAGTTATTAAGGTTATTTTCATAGACAATATAAGGTTTTGTTGATTTTTTATATATTTTATGTTATAATATAAATTGTCTGGTTTTAGTTAAATCATCATCATATTCTTCTAAACTTTCATTGGGGGCGTGGCGCAGTTGGGAGCGCGTTTGAATGGCATTCAAAAGGTCGTGGGTTCGAACCCCATCGTCTCCACCAGAATATATTTTAAATATTAGTTTTATTTTTTTAATATAACTTTTTAAAGCAAAAGGGAACGGTATAATTAAAAATAGCGATATATATATTTTTAAGGTTACTGCAAACGTTTTGTGGTAGCATCTTTTTGCTGTTTCAAAAGACTTCACAATTTTACATAGTGGTGTATCGTTTTTAAATAGAGGAACAAATGAAAAAAAAGAAGAAATTAAAATTAAAGATGTTGTGAATATGCTTGCTAAAAGTGAAGCTAAAATTATGAACAATGGAGTTTTATAGTTTAAAACAAATGCAAACATAAAAAAAAGAATAATTGATGTTGAAGTTAAAATTGTGCTTATAATGAAGCCAGATTTAGCTGCATCTATAAATCTACCTTTTTTTAAATTAGATGATCTTTTGTCTTTAAACAAAGAAGAAAATGTTGGGTATATTACTAAACTAAAAATAATAACAAAAATAAAAGGGTTTAGAGTGCTATAAGGCAAAATTAAAAATAATGCATGAAATAAATATAGGAAAATCGTGAAAATAAAGCATCTAAAAAGCATTTTTATCTCCTTTAAAAAGTTTTGTTTATCTTTTTAAAGTATTGATTAATTAAATAAAAAATAAACCAAAAATTTAAAATTTTGGAATATAATTTTATTACAAAAAACACATAATTTTGTAATAAGACACTACTATTTGTAATATATTTGTAAAATCTATTATATAAAAGTTACAAAAGAGTTACAGATAGCTTTTTTTAAAATTTTGGTTAAAAAGCAAAAAGGATATTGATATATATTGTGATTTTTGATATATTTTTTTGTATTTCGCCTTCAAATATTATTTTTTTGGTTTGATCAAAGATATTTTTTGGTTATTTTAGATAAAATATATTTAGCGCTAAAACTTGACAACTGTTAAAATTTTGGTTATCATTTTTATGTAATGGTTACAAAATAGTTACAAAAGAGTTACATAAAAATATTTTTGACCATTTTAATATAGATTTAATTTTTAGAAGGAGTAATTTATGATTTATGTATATAAACAAAAAAAACAAAAAAGGGATGAAAAAGCCTTACTATAGTTTTATACCTGCTATATGTTTATCTTTATTTTTGGTTTTTACTGTGGCAATACTAACAGGTATGTGTAGCATGTTTCCAAAAGTTACAGTAATAGTTTATGATAAAAACGAAGCTATTGGAGAGTTGAATTTAACTTGGGAGCGGAATAAATCGGATGCTAATTTATATAGAAGTTATGTTAGAAGAATTTTAGAAAAGAAACATTTAAAAAGTTTAGATGATTTAGATGTTATTGAGTTTGATGAAAGTGGTGAAAAAGTAGAGTTTATAATAAAAAGAGCTTTTGATGTTAAGTGTAAAATTTTTGGAGAAGAAAAGGTTTTAAAAGTGTCACCAGGTGAAACTGTTGAAAGTTTATTAGAAAGAAATGGAATTGAAGAGCAAGAAGGAATTTTTTCATCTCCCCCTATGCAATCTACTATTGAAGAGATTGAAGAATATGAGAATAAAGTTAGAGTGATTGTTGACAAGTTTGAAAAAAATATTGTTGAAGAAAAAGAAGAAACGGTTCCATTTGCTGTTAGAGAAGAGCAAGATAGTTCTTTAAAAGACAATGAAAGAAAATTAAAACAAAAAGGGGAAAATGGAATTAAAAAGGTTTTTAGAATAAATGGATATATGAACGGGGAACTGAAAGAAGAAATAACAAAAGAAGAAATTATAAAACCTGTTGTTGATGAAATATATCTTGTTAAAAAACCAACTCAGAAAAAGGTTGAAAAACCAGCACCGCCAGCTAAACCACCACTTCCACAATCACCAATAGAAAAAAAAGAAAAGGTTGAAAAGCCAAAAGCAAAACCTAAAGATTCTAAGAATAATATTGTTGAAGAAAAACCTGCTGCACCGGTTGCTAATGTTCCTGTGGGGAAAGTTGTTAAAGTTTTACAGGGTATTGCTACTGCATATGTTGCAAAAGGAAGAACAGCAAGAATGGGTCCTGCTAGATATGGAGTTGTTGCTGTAAATCCAAAGGTTATTCCATATGGAAGTTGGTTGTATATTCCTGGATATGGTGAATGTAGAGCTGGAGATTTATGTGGTGCTGCATGTAAAGGAAAAGTTTTGGTTGATTTATGCTTTAACACAGAAGCTGAATGTAGAGCATTTGGAAGAAGAAAAGTTACTGTATATATTTTGGATGGCCCTGGTGCTTCAAATGCTAATATTAGTGTTCCTAATAATGTTCCTAATAATGTTCCTAAAAACAATGCACCTAAAAAGAATAAATCAAGACAAAGAGCTCAAAAAAATAATGCACCAGCAAAAAGTGTTCAACATGCTATTAAAGGAAAATCTAAAAGTAGGATAAAAACTTAAATTTAAATATAAAATAATAAAAGCATCAGGATTATGTTCTTGATGCTTTTTATAATATTAAAAATTTATTATGTTGTGAGTTACTATATTTTTATATATGTTTTGAAGTTTTATTATATATACTAATTTATTCATGATTTAAATTAACTGAAAATATTTTCAAAAAATTTAAAATAATAATGTAGTTTTATAATTAAGAGGTTTTTATGGTAGATATATAGTTTTTGGGAAAGTAAAGTTTAAAACTATTAAAATAGATGAAAAAGTAATCTTTTATAGAAAAAAACAAAATTTAAAATATTTAAATATTAGGATATGTAAAATAGATAGCTAAAAATTATTAATGTTATATTTTAATTATAATAGAGATTATTAATATTTTAAAACATAGAATATTGGTAAGATAAAAAAGTTATTATGATTTTAGTTGGATTGAAAATTTATAATGTTAACAAACTTATTTTGTTTAGTTTTTTTAAGGATATATTGAAAATAAATATAAAAATTTAAATATAAAATAATAAAAGCACCAGGATTATGTTCTTGATGCTTTTTATATAAATTTTTATTTTATTTAAAGATATTAGTTTGAAGAAAATTTAATGAAATTATATTAGGTTTTTGTTTTTAAAATAATTGAAAAATATTAATATTAATCTATAATTTAGTGAATGTTAAATTAATTTAAAGATATTAG
>CACXZI010000014.1 GCA_902772105.1 Oscillospiraceae bacterium
AAATTAATGATCCTAAAGTTAAATATTTAGGTAAAATACCTGAAATAGAACAACAAATAAAAGAACTAGAAAAAAAATTAAAAGAAAATACAAAAAAATATGATATTAATTCAATAACCGAAGAATTACAACAATCTAAAAATGAATTAATGCAATATAACAATGAATATGTCAAATTACAAGAAGAATTAAACAAACTAGAAGCAAAAAACGAACAATTTGACGAGACCATAAAAAAAGTTAACGAAATAAAAACTAAAATAGAAGAAATGAAAGAAAAACAAGAAGATATCTCATCAAAATATGATACTACAAAGTCAAGATATGATTATTTTAAAAAAGAATTAACCGAACGTGAAAATACACTTAAAAATCTAGAAAATGAATATAACGAAATCAAAAAAAATAACGAAGAAACGAAAACAAAAATTTCAAAAACGGATGATGAAATAGAAGAAATGCAAGACAAAATAAATAAATTATGTCATCCAGTCAATTTATTGAAAAATGTTAATGGGAAATTAATTGAAACCGAAAGTGAAGAAGGAGAAATACCAAATTTAAAAAAAGAGATAGAAAAACTAAAAGAAATATGCAAGAATACAAACAAAAATTTAGAAAATACAGAAAAAAAACATGAAAATGTTAAGGAAAAATTAAACAAACTTGAAAATGAACATAAAAGGCTCACCGATATATTAAAAAATGAATATTCAGAATATACACAAGAACAAGATAAAGAAATAATTGATGAAGCAGAAAAATTAAAATCATTATATGATAGATTAGGAACATTAATATTAAAAGATGATATTAAAGAAAGAAAACTAAAATACCTTGAAAAAGATAAAGAATATAGAAATAAAGTTTCTAAGTTCAAAGAAAAATATAAGAATAATTACAATAAATATAAACAAATTATTGATTCTGTTAAAGATGATTTAAGTTATTATTTTAACTAATTATATAATATATTGTTTAACCAAAATTTACTAATATTATGAATTGTTTCTTGTTGATAATATTGAGAAATAATATATAATTAAATTATAAATTTCCAAAAAAAGAGAATATACTATGTTAAAAAAATTTTTAATCACATCAATTATTTATGCACTAACATATAGTTATATTAATGTTAATACTATGAAAAAAACGATTCAGACAAAAAAGAAAATGAAAATTCTATAAATTTAACAACAAATAATATTATTACTAAAGCAGAAACAATAGAAAAATAAAAGAATTTTTTGATACAAAAGAAAAATATATAAAAGAATTAGAAACAGAATTAACTAACACTACCATGCATCTAACTAATCAAGAACTACTTGATTATTTGAAAAAAATAGAAAAGAAATCATATAAATTAGAAAAAATTGAATTAAGTATAAAAAATAAGGAATTTTTAAAATAAACTCGAAAAGATTTAAAAATTTAATAAATTCGTTAAATGATTTAAGAGCCATTCTGAAAGGTAAATAGATGAATCAAATATTTATTAATAATCCTAATAATTTTGAACTAGATACATTTTCTAATATATTAAAAAATATAGAAGTTCAACAAAAAATAAAAGATATACTACAAAATATTGAACAAATATAAGGAGATTTAAATTATATTTTTTGTCTACAATATAAAGAAAATCAAGAATACCTTCTAAAAGATAAATATGTATTAAACATGTTAGAAAAAGAATTTAAAGAATTACTTTTAGATCAAATTCAAAACAATTTAATAAAAATATAAAGTCACTGCTATTTTTGTAGTGACTTTTTCTAATACCTAAAAAATTAGTTTTTTAACACCTTAAAATAATCATTATTAAAAAGATTTAAATAAAATTTATATTAAACTTTTTATATAATTTTTGTTCATATAAAAAATTTAAATTAATCCTTCAAAAAAACATCTTATTTTTTATGTTATTAAACACTTTTATAACTATATATCATTATTTATATATAAACTATTAAATAACTTTTAGCTTTATTAATATTATAAAAATTTATAAAAATACCACTCAATAAAAATCTAATTTAATATTATTCTAACATAATAAAAATTTACAATATCGAATAATATATAAAAAACTAAAATTTTTAGGAGTGGTTATATGTTTTTTAAAAAAAATATTAAAATTTTGATATTAACTCTTTTTATTTTCACCACTGCCATTTCAACAACTGCCATGAAAGAACAAACACAAATTAAAACAAATGAAGAAAATATATCAAAAAACAAAATCACCAAAATTGAAAATGAAATTGAAAAAATAAAAAAATTAAATTTTGAAGATATGTTTTGTTCAAAACTTTTGAGAAATGTTAATTGTTTATTACAATATGAATTTAACTTAAAAATGCTAAAAGAAAAATTAACCGATCAATATAACAATGAAAAAATTAACGAATTAAAAATTATAATCAACGACGAAATAACCGATCAAGAAGATATAAATAAAATTAATAAATTAAGATTTACAATTAATGAATTAGGAACAAAAATATTAAAAATTTATATGGAAAAATTTAAAAAAAGAGATTCTAAAAATATTAATACCTTAGACATTGAACAAGAAAAAAAATATCCAGGTGAAGAAACATGTCAATTAATTATGATTAGACAACGACTTTTACAACATCCACTATCTAGCAAAATCAGCAAAGAAATACAAATTTTAATAGATAAAATTAAAGAACTAAAAATTTAAAATTATTAATATTCTTAATTAATAACTATTAATTTTAAAAATTAATAATATGTCGATTTAAAAACGCCAAAATTTATATGGAAAAATCTGGAAATTATGTTATATTTATGTAACTAAAAAAAGATTTGAGGTGTTTTTATGAAAAAATTAATATTAGTTTTAATTTGCATTAGTTTATTTAAAACAACAGCTTTTGCAACAAAAAAAGAAAATTTAAACTCAATTAATATTATGAATAACAAAAATAATATAGAAAAAGATATAGAAAAAATTCTAAATAATGTAGAAAAATTTAAGGATAGTTTTGGTTATAATGATTCTTTAAAAAAATTAGAAACAGTTAATAAAAACGTTTTATCACTTTATAATTCATTCGTTAAAATTAAAAAAATTCTCCCAAACGCCATAATATCAAACGACACAGAAGAAGTAATATCACTAGAAAAATATATCATAACATTAATATCCGCCGTATTGCTAAAAGAACAAATATCTTTAGCAGCAAGTTCACTATGCGCTATTAAAAAATCTTCTGAATATGAAAAAATAAATATAGATTTAAAAAACAAAATCGAAAATTTTTTAAAAGAACACTATAAAAATTGCTTTGACCTAAAAAAATATTCTTCTATTATAGATAAAATATTTGAAGAAATAAACCTAAAAATTTCGTCTGTTCCAATTACTAATAGAAAAGAATTAAACAACAAAAAAAATAAAAACAAAACAAAAATAATAAAAAAACTATTAGAAAACGAACTAGAACTACTAGAAAATAAAAGAACTCTTATGTGTTTTGTAGAAGATTATGTTAACAAATTTTCTGAATTTTATGATAGCTATATAGCTTCAGACCTTAACTATAAAATAAGCGAAGAATTCAAAATATTTTTAAAAAATTTATTTAGAATATTAGATATAGAACAAACATATATAGAATATTTTAATTCTTTAATTAACATAATAACCGAAAATGGATATAAACTAACAGATAATGAAATTGATATTTTGCAAGAAACAAACGACTATTTTTATAAAATTAAAGAAATCGATGAAAAAAAACAAGACATTATAAATGTTATGAGTTCCCCAGTTTTTAACCTATCTAATGCAAAAGAAAAAGTTATATATGAAATAGACTTATTTTTTGATTCTTTTAAAGAAAAAGATTCTATGATTTTTATAGACAGCATTAAAACATTAAAAAATAGCTTATGTGAAATGGACATAAACACATTAAAAGAAATACAAGAACTTGAAAAAAATGACTATGATGGAGATACAATCACTTGTGATAGAGATACTCTAGAAAAAATTAGAATTCAATTAACAAACATTAAAAATTTTAAACTAAAATTTAAAAAACCATTCAAAGATATTAAAAATCAAATAGAAAGATTAAACTTAGAAAAAGAATATGAAGAAAAAATTAAAAAGGTTGAAGAAATTTTTAACAACTGTGAAAAAGTTAAACAATATTACGATATACATAATTCAATTGTAGATGATTTAAAAAACAAAAATAAAATAGAAATAGAATACCAAAATCAACTAGCAATTGCAGTAACACTTTGGAATAAAAATAAAGACATATTAAAATCTAAAAAAGAAAATTTTGAAAAAATATTAAAAAATTTAAAATATTGCACAAAAGATTTTTTAGAAAATGAAATTTGCGTTTTAGACGCTATTTTAAAAGATTTAAAATATTTCTATAATGGTAAAATTGCATATAGCAAAGAAAAGGTTGAAGATTGCTACAACGAAAAAACTATTAAAGATTTTAAAAATGTTGTTAGAGAATATCATACATATTACGAATTCTTTAAAAATGCTAGAGAAACCTTTTTTGCTGAATTCGAAAATTTAAAAAATGTTTCTCAATAACCTCTCTTAAACATAGCCTCCTTTTAATTTAATGAAAAATCTGCTTTGCTTTACATATTTTATATTTTATTGACAAATTTTGCAAAATATTATATAATACTGTTAAATAAACTTAGTTTTATTAAAAGGAGAATAGTCATGTTTAAAAAGAATATTATTAAAATTTTAATAACCATAACTTTAGCAACATTAACATTATCAACTACAACCACAGCAATGAAAAATAAAACAAACTTAAAAAGTTTACTGAATGATAAAAATGATAATGCAATAATAGTAGAAACCAAAAAAGAACAAGATGAAAAAACACCTGAAAATTTAGATGAATCAAACGAAACTAAAAAAATTGATTGTGAAGATAAACCACATTACAAAATATTTCCAGAAGACCGGGATAAACTAAAAAATGTTATTGGTAAAGATAAAGTTTTTTTAGAACACCTTTATAACCTCAATAAAAACTATATAACATATATCGCATCGGAAAGTAGTGATTATCACATCTACAATAAAGAACCCCTTACATTTCATAATATTGACGGTGCATTAGAAGACATATTTGAAGAGTACGACAAATATGTTAAATCACGTTATAAATGGAAAGAACTATTACACTCATCAGCATATTTAGGTGTAAAAAAAAATAAAGAATTATTAGAAAAAGACGTCTTAGAAACTTTTAAAAACATGTTTTTAAAATATTTAATTTTTATTAATAAAGCTTCTACTTATGCTGAAAAAGAATATGACATTATAAATAATGTTAATAATGAAAAAGTAAAAAATGGCAAAATACATTGGCTCACATCTGAAGATGTAAAAGAAATCACTAAACTAGAAAATAAAAAATCAATAAATGACACAATTGATTATTTAGATATCAAAATTCCACAAAGTAATGAAAAAATAAAAATAAATGAAAAATTAAAAAATGGCAAAATGCATTGGCTTACGTCTGAAGATGTAGATGAAATCACTAAACTAGAAGATGAAAAATCAATAAATGACACAATTGATTATTTAGATGTTAAAATTCCGCAAAGTAATGAAAAAATAAAAAAAAATGAAAAATTGAAAAATGGCAAAATGCATTGGCTTACGTCTGAAGATGTAGATGAAATCACTAAACTAGAAGATATGAAAATAAAAAAAGATGAAATAAGTAACATCATTAAAAACGTTAAGGAATTAATTAAAAAACAATTTAAAAAAATATATAAAATAATAATGGATTCTAGCAAAATAGTCCATTGTGAAGAATATGAAAATATATTAAATCCATGTTATTATAAAAACTTTTTTGAAAATGCATACTTAAAAGATGGATTCACATCCGTAAAAGATAAATGCGAACAATGGGCAATAACTAATAATTTATTAAATGAAAATAATTTTTTTCCGGAAAATAAACAAGATCCATATCTTGAAAATCTGCCAAAGCCACATATTGCAAAACAATTTTTTCAAGATAACAAAGAGATTTGCAAAAATTATATAGTATGGTATCTTAGACAGTCAAAAAAAGACGATGCACTCGACATGAAAGATAAATTCGAAGATTATATTTCGACTCGTAAAAGAGGAAAAAAAGAAGAACTTAAAATTATATATTTAATTGATAATATTCTTGAAACAATTAGAACATTTAATATATTTAATCTAAAATAAATTCTTTCATTACGTAGATAATTTGCTGGAAATTAAAATTAATCACTCGCCAAAAAGTTTCAATAAACTTTTTAAACCTGCTAAATTCTTTTTCAGTACGTAGCAAGTTTGCCGGAAATTAAAATTAATCACTCGCCATAAAGTTTAATCTATCTTATTCCGGCCTGCTAAATTTTTTCATTACGTAGATAATTTGCTGGAAGTTAAAATTAATCACTCGCTGGAATGTTTGATCTAACTTTAAAAACTACAAAAATATTTTTAATTTTCATCAAAATTTTGAAAAACCACCTAACGCTTAATTAAACTATTATGCATGAATAATTTTATTTTACATTTAGTTATTTAATCTCCACTTTTTTCTCAACTAAATATTTTATAGGAATAAACTAAATTTTAATTTTTAATAAATATCTAATTTTTTCAAAATAATACACACATTTTAAAAAACAAAAAGTAAATAGTATTAAAAAATTCCAAACAGTAATATTTTTTTAATAATAAAATAGAAATTTATTAATAAAGAAAAGAGGGAATTTTTATGTTTAAAAAACTTTTAACCACATCGATTTTTTTTGCACTTACATTTAGCTTTGTCGGTGTTAATGCTATGGAAAAAAATATTAATAATGAAAATTTAGAATATGAAAAAAAACAAAAATTAGAAAAATCAGAAAAACCTTTAACCAATTCAATTGAAGATTTTAATAATGAAGATTTAAACCCTAAAGAAAAGCGAAAATTAAAAAAATTACAAAAATCAGAAAAACCTTTAACCAATTTAATTGAAGATTTTAATAAAAAACTTGTAGAAATAAAAAAAACCAGTAACAATTACGCGGGTTTCTACTTAATAAAAACTATTGAAGAACACATACAAACACTAAAAGACAAAGAATATTATCCTCCGTGGGAAATAACAAATGAAAATAACGACAAGTTACATAGCAAAAAAATTTTCAATATGTATGAAACTACTAGCGATTTATTAAACAACGTTGAAAAAATGGAAAATTTAATTATTAATCTAGAAACCGCATATGAAGAATATTTAAAATTCATAAATAAAATAAAGAACAAAAAAGTATTAGATTCTTACAATAACAATGAAGAAAATATTAAAAAATTTAATGAAGATATTGATAATTTACAAAAAGAAATAAGTTCTATATTTTTTTCAATAGACCTACCTACACCAGAAATAATGCAAGTCATAAGTGAAAAAAAAGAAGAACAAAAAACCTATGAAAATAAAATTAAGGAAGCTACATTTAAAATTAAAAAACATTATTGGGATTTTTATGAAAAATTAAATAATAAAAAAATATCTGAAAACATAGAAAAAAAAGAAATTTTTAAAAAACAAATTGAAATAAGAAAAGAAATACTCCCCTTTATAAAAAAAATTGTTCAATCTGATATAATTGAAAATATGGAAGCTAAAATTTTAGATGCAGTGGATGAAGAAATTAAAATTAGAAACCAATTTAGTGCGTAATAAGTTTGCTAAAAATTAAAATTAATCACTCGCTAAAAAGTTTCAATAAACTTTTATTCCGTTTTAAGTTCATCACTCGCCAGAAAATTTAATATAATTTAAAAACTCCTACAATTCTTTTTTAATATTATTTTAATAATGGTTCAAACTTTATTTCTATATTAAACATAATCTAAAACGTTTGTTAGAAAAAATAAACCAAACATAAAAAATATTTAATATATTAAAACTAATTTAACTATAAAACAATATTTAAAGTCACTGATAATTTTACAGTGACTTTTTCATTACGTAGCAAGTTTGCTAAAAATTAAAATAGGTCACTCGCCAGAAAATTTGAACTAATTTAAAGACCTGCTAAAACTATTTTAAATTCATCACTCGCCAAGAAGTTTGAACTAACTTTTATTCCGTTTTAAATTCATCACTCGCCAGAAAATTTAATCTAACTTTTATTCCGTTTTAAGTTTGCTATTATTTTAAATCAATTACTCGCTAAAATGTTTTATTGAATTTTATAGTCACTACGACCTGCTAAATTCTTTCAGTACGTAGAAAGTTTGCTAAAAATTAAAATAGGTCACTCGCCAGAAAATTTGAACTAATTTAAAGACCTGCTAAAACTATTTTAAATTCAAAGAACAACAAAATCACTAGAAAAAAACCTCTCAACATCTTTTTTAATATATTTGTTTTCTTCTTTCTCTAACATTCTATCTTCCTTTAAAATTTCTTTCGCTTCTTGATGACATATTCTAGCACAATTTAAATCTATTTTTAAATTAGCAATCTTAAAATTTTGATCTCCATGTTGCATAACTCCAAATAAATCTCCTGGCCCTCTTAAAGAAAGATCATATTTAGAAATTAAAAATCCATCCGAAGTTTTGCACATAACTGCAATTCTTTTTTTGTTATATTCATTTAAAACATCAGAAACCAATATGCAATATGCCTCTTTATCTCCCCTTCCAACTCTTCCACGAAGCTGATGCAACTGCGAAAGCCCAAACATTTCAGCATTTTCTATTATAATAACATTAGCATCTTTAACGTCAATTCCAACTTCAATAACAGTTGTTGCAACCAATATATCTTTCTCTTTTTTTAAAAAACTTTCCATAACTTCATTCTTTTCTTGTGCCTTCATTTTGCCATGAACCATTCCTATCCTTTTTGTATCAAATCCGCTTTTTTCTAATAACCTAACATATGAAAAAACATCTTCTAAATTTGTTGTTCCCTCTTCTATTGCAGGGCAAACAAAATATATTTGATTCCCTTTTGCTATTTGCTTTTTAACAAACGAAAAAACTCTATCTCTTTTTTTAGAACTAACCCAACAGGTTTTAATTTCTTTTCTTCCTTTTGGCCTTTCATCAACAACAGAAATATCTAAATCACCATAAACAACAAGCGCTAAAGTTCTTGGAATTGGTGTTGCAGACATAACCAAAAAATGAGCACCAGTTCCCTTTTCTAAAAACTTTTCTCTTTGTTTAACTCCAAACCTGTGTTGCTCATCTGTTATTATTAAACTTAAATTTTTAAATATAACGCTATCATAAAACAAAGAATGCGTTCCTATAACAACTAATGCTTCCCCTTCTTTTATTTCTTCTAAAAGTTCTCTTTTTTCTTTTTGCTTTAAACTCCCAACCAACAAAGAAACCTTAACCCCGAATTTTTCTAAATAATCACTAAATGTTTTATGGTGCTGCCTTGCTAAAATATCTGTTGGCGCCATTAAAGCAACCTGCTTTTTCTCTCTTGTGAAAAGATATGAAATTAAAACAGCAACAATTGTTTTTCCACTTCCAACATCCCCTTGCACCAATCTATTCATTGGCTTTTCTTTTGTGCAATCTAAAACACATTCATCAACAACTCTTTTTTGTGCATTTGTTAAACTAAACGGCAATAACTTAATAATAGGCTCTAAATCTAAATTTTTTAAAACAACTGCTTTTTCCATGGCTTGCTCTTTTTTTAACCTTAAAAGCCCAATCTGCCAACATAAAAGCTCTCTAAAAACGAGGCTTCTTCTCGCTATTTTATATTCTTCTTTATTTTTTGGACTATGTATTAAACTAAGTGCTGTTTTAAAATCTATTAATTTATATTTTAAAGACAAATATTCTGGCAAACTATTTTGACTTTTTTCAACATAATAAAGTGCATTTTTTATATTCATCATTAAATTTTTTTGACTTAACCCTTTTGTTAGATGATATTTTGGAATTAACCCTAAATCTTTAACAACAACAGGGTTTGTTATCTTTGTTGAAAAATAGTCTTTAGCCACTTTTCCATAAAAAATATAAACCCTTCCAACATTTAATGCTGCATATATATAAACATTATTAAAATATATTATCTCCACCATATTTTTTAGTTTATCTATTGCTATAACTCTACATATGGTTTTATTCCTTATTTTTTGTACTTTTAGTTTTTCAACTATTTTAAGTTTAATAGCAGCTTTTTCATCATTTTCAACATCACTAATTGTTTTATCTTCACTGCAATCTATATAACCTCTTGGGTAGTATGTTATTAAATCGTAAAGCGTTTTTATTTTTAGTTTTTCATATTTTAAAGCTGTTTTATCGCCAACACCCTTTAAACTTTTAATAGATTCATTTAAATCCACTATATTTCCCCTTTTTTTGTAATACCTACATTTTAACATATAACCCTTCTTATTTCCATAACAAAATTTAATATAAACCACTATAAAATTTTATATCATTCTAGCATCTTTTATTTAAAATAAACATATATCCTATAACCTAAAAAACTTTTAACTAATCTTTTTCATATATAGTTTCTATTTTAACCGCTTTTCCACTTTCTTCATCTATTTCTAAATAACATGCCAAAAATTTCGCTTGCCCTTCTTAAAAAATTTCAAATTTCGTGGGAAGCTTTATTTGCCTTTCTAATAACAAGAGACGGAATAACTCCTAAAATTTAATCTACAATGGCCCTGTCATTTAAGCATCACTTATAAAAGCCGTCCCGTTTTTTCCCATTCTAGTATCATTGGTTTAAAATAAATATATCCTAAAACCTAAAAAACTTTTAACTAATCTTTTCCATAAATAGTTTCTATTTTAACCGCTTTTCCACTCTCTTCATCTATTTCTAAATAACATGCCGAAAAAATCGCTTGCCCTTCTTCAGAAACTTCAAATTTTGTTGGAAGCTTTGTTATCATCCTTCTAATAACAAGAGAAGGAATAACTCCTAAAATAGAGTCATATGGCCCTGTCATTCCAACATCACTTATAAAAGCCGTCCCATTTTTTAAAATTCTAGCATCATTGGTTTGAACATGTGTATGCGTCCCTAAAACTGCAGAAACTTTGCCATCTAAAAAATTAGCAAGCGCTCCTTTTTCTCCTGTTGCTTCTGCATGAAAATCTATTATAATATTTTTTAAATTGAATTTTGATAGCAACCATTTCATCTCTTCAAATGGAGATATTGCTGCATCTAAAAAAACCTGCCCTATTAAATTAACTATTAACACATCTGCTTTTTCTGTTTTAAAAACAACAAACCCATGCCCTATGCTGCTTTTTGAAAAGTTTAAAGGCCTTAATATATAATTATTCTTAGTTAAAACTTTGTGTATTGAAAAATTTCTAAAACTATGATTCCCGCCTGTTAAAACATCACATCCACTCTGAAAAAGATAGTTAGAAGACTCAACCGAAACCCCATTACCCTTTGCAGAATTTTCGGCATTAGCAATAACAATATCAAATCCATTATATTTTTCTTTTAGTTTTAAAATAAACTTTCGAACAGTTTTGCAACCAAGCGGCCCAACAATATCTCCAATAAAAAGGACTTTAATCAAAATAATTCTCCTTTTTTAATTAATCTAACTTAATTTTTCAATTGCTTTTTCAAGCCGTGAAATAGACTCTTCTCGCCCTAATAAAACACATAACTCAAGCCCGCCCCCTGGTGTGAACTGCTTTCCTGATAGTGCAACACGAAGTGGCCAAAAAACAACCCCATTTTTAACACCAAGCTCTTCCACTAAAGAACAAACTGCATCATGAACACTGTTAAGCGAAAAATCTTTTATGTTTTTAACAACTTCTAAAACCTTTTTTAAAACCTCTAGTGAACCTTCTTTTGTTGTTTTCATCTTTTTGCTAACAAATAAATCTGTGTCGTATGAAGGAAGTTTTTCTATGAAATCTAGCTGCTCTTCTAAATCTTTAAAGTTTTCTGTTCTTTGTTTTAAAATTTCAACCAAAATCTTTTCATCAACATCTCTACTAAAAGCTTTATTTAAAAAAGGAGTTGCTCTTTTTAAAAACTCTTCGTCACTCATATTGCGAATATATTTTGCATTAATTGCGGCTAACTTTTTTATATCAAAAATTGCAGGAGACTTACAAATTCCACTAACATCAAAAACATCAATTAGTTCATCTAAACTAAAAATTTCTCTCTCCCCTTTTGGAGACCATCCTAAAAGTGCTATATAATTAACAACTGCTTGCGGCAAATACCCTAAATTTAAAAGATCTTCAAATGTTTCATCACCGTGCCTTTTTGAAAGCTTTTGCGTTTTGTTTTTCATAACCGGTGAACAATGTATATATTTTGGAATATCCCACGAAAAAGCTTCATACAAAAGATTATATTTAGGAGTTGAAGAAAGATATTCACTTCCTCTAACAACATGTGAAATCTCCATTAGGTGGTCATCAATAACATTAGCAAAATTATATGTTGGCATTCCATCCGACTTAATTAGAATTTGATCTTCCAACTCAGAATTTTTAACCGACACCTTCCCAAAAACTTCATCACAAAATTCTGTAACCCCAATTTGAGGCATTCTTTGCCGTATTACATATGGCTCATTATTTTTTAACTTTTCATTTATTTCTTCCTCTGTTAGATGTTTGCAGTGCCCGTCGTATTTTGGCGGCTCTTTTGCTGCCATTTGCAAATTTTTAATTCTATCTAACCTTTCTTTATTACAAAAACACCTATATGCTTTTTTTGCTTCAACCAACTTTAAAGCGTAATCTTTAAAAAGATGCATCCTTTGCGACTGCACATATGGACCATAATTTCCCCCAAGATCTGGCCCTTCATCCCAAAAAAGTCCTGCTTCTTTTAAACTTTTATATATTAAATCTTCTGCTCCTTCAACCTTTCTTTTGCAATCTGTGTCTTCTATTCTTAAAATGAAATCCCCTTTATTTTTTCTTGCTATTAAAAATGCATATAATGCTGTTCTTAAATTTCCAATATGCATATATCCTGTTGGAGATGGCGCAAACCTTGTTCTAACCTTTTTAAACATCTTTTCCTCCTCTTAATTTTGCAACAAACTCTACTTAACTTAAAGTAGTTACTCACTAAAAATTTAACAAAATCTTTTTGAATTTATAACTTTTTTTAATAAACTTAATCTACTAAAAAATCAAATTTATCTACAATTCCTAAACTATTTTAAACAAAATTGCTAAAAAATAAACTAAAAAAAATTTCATACACTTATAAATTCGCTTGAACTCTAAACTAACTAATTAAAAAAATTAACTTAACATATTTTAGCCTTCCGTTTTATTTTTATTATATCGACATATATAAAAAAAAACAAGCTAATTTATTATATTAACTTATTTTTTACATTTTAATATTTAACATAGTTTAGCTTAACCTGTTTTATAAAAAGTAATTTAAATATAATTCAAAAATAATAACTAGATTTTTAGAACAATCAGAATTTAAATCAACTAAAAACTATTAATTTTAAATAAACACAGCTAAAACAACAATTGCTATTCTAGTTTAATATGTTTCACATTACTCTATGCACTTTATAAGTTTAAATAAAATTTATACACACAGTTAAAATATATTTAAACAAATCATCCAATAAAAAATTTAATATAAATCTTTTTATATATTACTATATAAACTTCAACCACAACATATAATATATCACAACATGAACAATATAAAACTAAACAACTTTAAAAAACAAGTTTAGATGAAATTTTATATACCTTTTTAAATAAAAACATTCCAACTAATTTTTATTAAACTTAAAACATTTTTTTCTATAAAAAAATCCAATTAGCTTTATTAACACTCCCAACACTTAAAGGCAGGAGATTCTTATTTAAACCACCAAACTTTATGTCTGCACTATACCAAAATTGTTTACATAATGCAAAACTTTTCTAAAAAACCGCTATATCCCCATAACTAAAGCTATGCCATTATTCTAGTGTTCTCACGGCTTTAATTTCTATTTCAATATTCATTTCATCTATGTTATGTAGATATTGGACTTTATAATTTTGTCCTCTAAATTCTATTAACATATAAGGGCTGTCATAATACGCATCCATCAATTCTTTAAAATATGGAACAAAAAAACGAGTATATGCTTTTTCAGGACTAATATCATTTATGAACAATTCATCAACTCTTAAGGTTTTGACTTGTGCCCAACATTAACAACTTGTAATATAAGTTACATCTTTAAGTGGCGCAAGAACCTTTTCAAACACATCATTTGATTTTACTACTGTCGAAGAACGGTTATTATAATAATCTGAACACGCAACCAATACTGCGTATACTGCTTCAGGAATTTTATCTAACTCTTCTATCGTTCGACCTGTGTAACTAACTGCACGATTTTTTGCTATATTCAAACAAGTTTCTAAAAGATTTCTTTCATTCTCATCAACATCATCTTTGTTAAGCCTTAAAAAGTATGCAACATCATCGACATCAATTTCACTAATTTTTTCTATTTTTTTCATTATGAATCCCTGCGTTACAAAAAATTTACCACAAGTGGTTGGTGTGTTGGTTTGTGGATTTATTTTATTAAAACCTCAGTATTGAGCCACAATGGCTTTCTAGAAAAGTCTTATCTTAGGCAGCATAATAAATCAAAATAAAATCAAACTATTTATTAACAAACTATTACGCCAAATGAATAAACCTAATCCATTTTAGTTTTAACTAATTAAATATTCTCTTAATTTCTATATTTATTAATTTCATATTTTTCATGCTTTACGATAAATATCATAAAATAAAACAATAATTCTAAACTTTAAAACCCTACCCTATTAAACTAAGTGTATCTTTTGCTATTAAAAGTTCTTCATTAGTTGGAACAACACATATATCTATTTTAGAATCTTTTGTGCTAATTATTCCGCCTTTTCCACCAACAGTTTGTTTTGTTTTTTCAACATCTATTTTAGCTCCCAAAAAATTTAAATGTTCACAAACAGAAATTGTAAGGTCATAGGAATTTTCTCCAATTCCTCCTTCGAATGTTAAAATATCTATTCCATCCATCGCTGCAACACATGCCGCTATTTTTTTACGAATTTGATATGACAACATCAAAAGTGCAAGCTTTGCCCTTTTGTTTCCAGAATCAGCTGCTTTTTTAACATCTCTATAGTCACTGCTAACCCCCGATATTCCTAACAATCCAGATCTTTTGTTCATTATTTCATCCATTTTTTTTATGTCTATTTCGCTTTGCTGCATTAAAAAAACAAGACAGGAAGGATCTATATTACCACATCTAGTTCCCATTAATAACCCGTCTAATGGTGTGAGCCCCATTGTTGTTTCAACAGACTTTCCATTTTCTATTGCACATATTGAAGACCCATTTCCTAAATGGCAACTAACAATTTTAACACTGTTTATATCTTTATTTAGCATTTCACAAACTTTAGCGCTAACATATCGGTGTGACGTTCCATGAAAACCATATTTTCTAATTTTATATTTTTCATAAGCTTCATAAGGAAGCCCATATAAAAACGCTTTTTCTTCTATTGTTTGATGAAATGATGTGTCAAAAACAACAACCTGCTTTACTTCTTTTCCAAAGGTTTCTATTGCTGCTTTTATTGCTTTTGCTTGCGCATGATTATGAAGTGGAGCTAAGGGGCTTAAAGAATCTATTTGTTCTAAAACCTTATCTGTTACCAAACAAGATTCTTTAAAAATTTCTGCTCCTTGAACTATTCTATGCCCCACTGCTGCTATTTCTTTTAAATTTTTAATAACACCATATTTTTCATCAACCAAAAGTTTTGCAACAATTTCGAAAGCAATTTTATGATCTTTTATTTCTCTTTCTTCAGAAAAACTCCTGCCATCAAAGGTTTTGTGTTTAACTGCTCCATCAAAACCAATTCTTTCACAAAGGCCCTTTGCCAAAACCTTTTCGTTTTGCATGTCTATTAACTGATATTTTAAAGAAGAACTACCAGCATTAATTACTAAAATTTTCACTTTAACATCCCCAATTATTTTTTTTAACATCTTAATATTATATTATCTTTAAATTTTTTGCAAGAATTTTTATTTTGAGAATATATTTGTTTTAAAAAAAATATTTTTATTCCTCTTTTAACCATATTTTAATTCGCATTATAATATAAACATATTGTTAATTATTTTCATTCGATCTAAAAATTTTAAATAATCTAAATTGTATTTATATTATGCTACTTTTTAGTTTTAATTTTTTAAATTAATTTTGTTTTGCTATTTAATATATTGAATTATTATTTGAAATTATTTTTGAAATTTAAATCTATTGCCGTTAATTATAAGCCATAATTTTTTATAGTTTATATTTCTTTAATAAAAATATCAAAATTAAAATTTTTTGTTTCTTTTTTGTAATAATTTAATTTTTGTTGCAAATTAAAAATTTTTTTGATATAATCGCAAAAGAGACGTTTTTCAGCACAATCTGACAAAAAAAAATGTTACAATATAGTTACAACTTAGTAAATTTTTTTGTAACCATATTTTAACATTTTTATATCTCTGACTATTATATAGAAACGAAATGAATTTTATGCATACTAAAAATTTTTCACACATCCCAGTTCTTTTAGAAAAAGTTTTAGAAGAACTAAAAATAAAACCAGATGGAATATATGTTGATGCAACAGTTGGAGGGGCGGGTCATAGCCTTGAAATTGCAAAAAAATTAAAAACAGGAAAACTTTTTGCATTTGACAAAGACCCCGATGCTGTTTTGGTTGCAAAAGAAAAATTAAAAGGTTATAACGCAGAAATAATTAACGAAGACTTTAAAGACATGAAAGAAATTTTAAAAGAAAAAAAAATAGAAAAAGTTGATGGAATTTTAATGGATCTTGGAGTTTCTTCTTTTCAACTAGACAACAAAGAAAGAGGTTTTTCTTATTTGAAAACAGGCCCTTTAGACATGCGCATGAGCAAAAAAGGAACATCAGCAAAAGACATTTTAAACACTGCAACACAAGAAGAACTCCTATACATACTAAAAGAATTCGGGGAAGAAAAATTTGCCTTTAAAATAGCGCAAAACCTAGTATTAGAAAGAGAAAAAAAACCAATTGAAACAACAAAGGAATTTGCAGAAATAATTAATAAATCTATTCCATTTAAATTTAAGAGAAATAAGAATCCAGCAAAAAAAAGTTTTCAAGCAATTCGAATAGCAGTTAATAACGAATTTTTTAGTTTAAAACAAGGTCTAAACGAAGCATTTTCTATTTTAAACCCCTGTGCGAGACTTTTAATAATTAGTTTTCATTCTCTTGAAGACAGAATTGTTAAAAATTTTTATAAAGAAAAATCGAAAGGTTGCATATGTCCAAAAGATATTCCAATTTGTGTTTGCAATAGAAAGCCACAAGCGAAAATAATAACAAAAAAGCCTATTATTCCTTCAAAAGAAGAAATTTTAAAAAACAAAAGAGCGCATTCAGCAAAACTTAGAATTCTAGAAAAAATTTAATTTTAAAGGAGTTTAAAAAAATTTATGGCAAAATCGAATTTAGCATATACACTAAACAATTTTAACTATGGCAATAGACAGCTAAAACCAAAAATAGAAAAACCGCATATTGGAAGGGTTAAAAAAACAAAGATTAAAGCAGTTAAACCAGGAATTTTTATAGCTTTAATAATAACCATTGCTGTTGTTCTTTCTTTCTACATAGTAAACATTGCAAAAGGCACAGTAATAACCTTTAAAATTGAAGAAGCTAAAAAACAGCTTGAAATGCAACAAAGCGAATCTGTTCGTCTGCGCTCTATTTTGGAAACAACTCATGCAAATGCAACCGATATAGAAAATTATGCAAAACTAAACCTAAACATGAGAAAACAAAACATAAATCAGGTTTATTATATTTCTCGGTCTAAAGGAAACAAATCTGAAGTTACAAAAAACAAAAGTGAAAAACTAAATAAAAACGAAAATTTTTTAGACAAGTTAAAAAACTGTTTAAAATCTATTGGGCACTAAAAATATTAATTTAAATTTTATAAAAAAAGGGTCTATTCGTAATAGCTTTCGAATAGACTTTTAGCATATTAAAATATCTAAATTTGAAAGTATGAGGACTTATTATGGCCAAGATGCCTAACAGAAAAATGAAGTTTAAATTAAATATTGTTGTTTTAGGGCTTTTAGCACTTGCTTTTTTAATTCTAGCTATACGAACTATTTTTGTTGCATGCTTTGCTGAATATGAAGGGGTTAAATATGGCGTAAAAGCGCGTAACAGACAGATGAGTGCTAATGTTATTCGTGCAAACAGAGGAACAATATACGATAGAAACATGGTTCCTTTTGCTCAAAGTGCAACTGTTTTTATTGTTACTATCTCTCCAAATCAGTTTAAAAGCGATGAACAAAAAGAACAAACCTTTAAAGATTTATGTCTTATGCTTGAAATAAACGACGACGAAGAAATAGAAAAAATACATAAAAGATTTAAATCTAAAAGAAAATATGAAATAATTAAAAAAAACGTTGAAAAACCAAAAAGAGATGAACTTCTAAAATATATAAAAAAGCATAAACTATATAACATAGTAAACATAGAAGAAGACACAAAAAGATATTACCCCCTAAAAACCCTAGCATCACACACAATAGGTTTTGTTGGAGCAGATAATCAAGGTCTTTTAGGGTTAGAGCTTTTCTATGACAAGATTCTTTCTGGTGAAAATGGAAAACTTCTGCGTGTTCAGGATGCAAGAGGGGGCCCTATGCCCTATGAATTTGAGAATTTATACCCAGCAAAAAACGGAAACTCAATAGTAACATCTCTAGACTCTGTTGTTCAAAGAGTTTGTAGTGAATCTTTAATAGAACTACATAAATGGCATAAACCAAATAATAGATGTCTTGCAATTGTTATAGACGTTAAAACAGGAGAAATAATTGCAATGGCAACAAACCCAGAATTTGATTTAAACAACCCTTTTGATATTCCGGATGAATCTATTTTACCTGGTGCTAAAGATATGTCCGACAAAGACAAAAGAGCATATAACTGGAAAAATAAAGTTGTTTCTGAAAACTATGAACCAGGTTCTGTTTTTAAAGTTATTACTGGTTCTGCTGCTTTGGAAGAAAAAACAGCTTCTTTAGATTCAACATATGGTTGTTCTGGTGTTGTTAATGTTCAAGGAGAGAAAATGCACTGCTGGAAACATGAAGGGCATGGTTCGCAAGATTTCACAAGAGCATTTGTTAATTCATGTAACCCGGCATTTGTTTCAATTGGACAATCTCTTGGTCCACAAAAATTCTTTAAATATCTAGAACTTTTTGGAATAACAAAAAGAACAGGAATAGACCTTCCTGGAGAAACCTACCCAAATTTCCACAAAGAAAAAGATTTAATAGCATCTGCAGTTTCTTTAGCTTCAGAATCTTTCGGGCAATCTGTTTCAATTACTCCGCTTCAGATGCTTAACGCTTTTTGTGCTGTTGTTAATGGAGGATATTTAAACCGACCTCACATATTAAAACAAATTTTGGACAATAAAGGTAATATAATAAAAACAATAACCAAAAAACCTTTCCATCAGGTTCTTTCTAAAGAAACATCTGCAATAATGCGAAAAATTTTATCGGAAGTTGTTAAAGGGCCAATGGGAACAGGAACAAACTCTAGTGTTCCTGGATATATAATCTGCGGAAAAACAGGAACAGCGCAAAACCTTGAAAAAAAGAGATTAACAGGAGAAGAAACCCATATTGGTTCTTTTGCAGGACTTTTAACAGCAGACGATCCAAAATATGCTATTTTGGTTTTAACAGATGACCCAACCGGGCCAAAATATTATGGAAGTGATGTTGCAAGCCCAACATTTAATAGAATAGCAACAAAAATAGCACCATATTTCGGAATTCCTAAAAAACTAGACAAAGAAAAATATGAAAGACTATTTAATAAGGTTGATGCTTGTGAGGGAATGCCTGCCACTGAAGCAAAAAAACTTTTAGAAAAATCTAAATTTAAAAATATTAAGGTTATTGGAGATGAAGACGAAAACATAGTTGCACAACTTCCAGAAGCAGGAATTGATGTTTCAAAAGATTCAATAATATATCTCTACACAGACGAAGACTCTTTGAAAGAAAACACTGTTAGTGTTCCAAATTTAAGTTCACTATCACCTACCGAAGCAAAAGAAAGATTAAGGTCAAGCGGGCTTAACATGTCTTGTGAAAACACAACAGTTGGCCAAAGCAGCAAAGGTTCTGCAATAGATCAATTCCCCGAAAAAGGAACAAAAGTTGCAAAAGGTAGTGTCGTTGAGGTAACATTTATTATGAATGACGGAACCGGATAATTAAACTTGAAAAGAGGTTTTAATATGTTTTAACTAATTTTATTTTTAATTAAAATTTGAAAAGAGGTTTTAATATGTTTTAACTAGTTTTATTTTTAATTAAACTTGAAAAGAGGTTTTATATGTTTTAACTAGTTTTATTTTTAATTAAAATTTGAAAAGAGGTTTTAATATGTTTTAACTAGTTTTATTTTTAATTAAATTTGAAAAGAGGTTTTAATATGTTTTAACTAGTTTTATTTTTAATTAAAATTTGAAAAGAGGTTTTAATATGTTTTAACTAGTTTTATTTTTAATTAAAATTTGAAGAAAGGAGCCTAAAATATGAAATTAGAGCATCTATTAAAAGAAATTTGGCATATTAAACAATCTAACTTTAACCCTAGTGTTTCTTTTTTAACATGCGACACAAATGAAATAAAAAAAGACTCGATTTTTGTTTGCCTAAAAGGAGTTAACTTTGATGGCCATAATTTTGCAAAAAAAGCGCTAGACCTTGGAGCTATTGCAGTTGTTGTTGAAAAAGATTTAAAACTGCCTAATCAAATTTTAGTTGAAAACACACATAAAGCCTTTTCTAAAATGTGCGCTAATTTTTATGATAACCCCGCCAAAAAACTAAAAATAATTGGAGTTACTGGAACAAATGGAAAAACTTCAACAACAAAATTAATTAAAGATATCCTAACAAAATTCGGAAAAAAAGTTGGCTTAATAGGAACAATCCAAAACGAAATAGGAGACGAAGTTATATTTGCCAAAAACACAACACCAACCCATCTAGAATTTCAAAAACTTTTGCATACTATGGTTTTAAAAAAGTGTGAATATGTTGTTATGGAAGTTTCTTCACATGCTCTAGTTCAAGAAAGAATTGGAGACACAAAATTTTCAATTGCAGTTTTTACTAATCTTTCGCAAGATCATTTAGACTACCACAAAACAATGGAAGAATATTATAAAGCCAAAAAAAAACTATTTTCTATGTGTGAAAAAGCATTAATCTGCATAGATGATGAACATGGAAAACGCCTTTTTTCAGAACTATTCTGCAAAAAATTTTCTTTTGCTATAGAAAACGAAAAAGCAACATTTTTAGCAAAAGATATTGAAGTTAGTTGCGATGGCGTTTATTATATTCTTCAAAGCGAAAACATTAGAGAAAAAATAACATTTAAAACTCCAGGCATGTTTTCTGTTTATAATTCAATGTCTGCTTTTATTTGTTGCTATTTGTTAGGGTTTAACCCAAAAGAAACAGCAAAAATTTTAAAATTATGCAACCCCATAAAAGGAAGAAGTGAAAAACTTCAGATAAACACAAATTTCACTGTTATTTGCGACTATGCCCACTCGCCAGATGGACTTAAAAACATTTTAGCTTCTATTAATAACTATAAAAAAACAAGAGTTATAACTCTATTTGGATGCGGTGGAGATAGAGACAAAACAAAAAGGCCCATAATGGGAGAAATCGCTGCAAAAAATTCAGATTTTTTAGTTGTGACTTCCGACAACCCAAGAACTGAAGATCCAGAAAAAATAATAGATGACATAATTGTTGGAGTTAAAAAAACAAAAACACCATATGTTAAAATTGTTAACAGAAAAAAAGCCATTTATTATGCCTTAAAAATTGCAAAAAAAGATGATATAATTTTGTTAGCAGGAAAAGGACATGAAACATATCAGGTTCTTGGAACAGAAAAAATACATTTTGATGAAAGAGAAATAGTTAAAACCGCAGTTGAAGACCTTCAAATAGAAAAACCTTTAAAAGAAATTTAATTTATTTTTACTTAGGAGAAAGTTTATGTTTAAATTAACTATAAATGAAATAGTTAAAGCTGTTAATGGCTATAGCAAAAACATTAAAAATGATAATATATCTATAGAAAAAGTCGTGATAGACGACCACGAAGTAGAAAAAAACTGCGCCTTTATTGCAATAGTTGGAAAAAAATTCGATGGGCACAATTTTTGTGAAAACGCAATTAAAAAAGGAGCTTATCTATTAATTGTTGAAAAAGAAATTAAAAATTTTCCTCAAATTATTGTTAAAAACACAACTAAAGCTTTTTTAGATATTGCAGCACTAAACAAAAAAAAATTTAAAGGAAAATTAACAGGGGTTACAGGAAGTGTTGGAAAAACAACAACAAAAGATATGTTAGGGCAAATTCTAGAACAGTCTTTTAAAACACTAAGAACATATAAAAATTTAAACAACGAATTTGGCCTTTCAAAAACAGTTTTAAATTTAGATGAAACATATAAAGCTGCTGTTGTTGAAATGGGAATGTCTAACCTAGGGGAAATTAGTGCACTTTCAAAAACATGCCAACCAGACATAGGAATTATAACAAACATTGGTGTTTCACATCTAGAATTTTTAAAAACAAGAGAAAATATATTAAAAGCAAAACTAGAAATTTTAGATGGTATGAAAAAAAACACACCTTTAATTTTAAATGGAGACGATGATTTTTTAAAAAATTTAAATATTAAAGATCATAAAATAACACTTTGTGGCATAAAAAATAACATGAACCTTTATCGCGCCAAAAACATAAAGCAAATTTTACTTTCAACAGTTTACGATCTTTATAAAAAAGACAAATTTTTAACACAAATAACACTCCCAACAATTGGAGAACACAACGTTTTAAATTCACTTCTATCAATTGCAGCTGCTGAACTTTATTCTGTTTCAATTGAAAAAATTAAAGAAGCTTTAAAAAATTTTGTTCCTTCTGGCATGCGACAGAATATATACACAATAAATGAAATAATAGTGATAGCAGATTTTTATAATGCAAGCCCCGATTCTATGAAAGCTTCTATTAAAACCCTTTCAAAAATTCCTTCAAAAGGAAGAAAAATAGCAGTTTTAGGAAGTATGTTAGAACTAGGAGATATTTCAAAAACAGAACACCAAAAAATTGGAGAATTTGCCGTTAAAAATAATGTGGACTTTTTATATTGTTATGGAGAAGAAACAAAAGAAATGGTTTTAGGAGCTAACGAAGAAAAAGAAAAGCAACAAAAAAATTGCACTATAAAACATTTTAATACTAAAAAAGATTTGATTTGTTGTTTAAAAGAGAATATTATGGCACAGGACGTTATATTATTTAAAGCAAGCTTAAAAATGAACTTTGAAGAAATTTTTAACGCTGTTTTATCGTTCTAACAAAAAAATTGAAAGGAAGAATTAACTTGAAAAATATTGCAAATTTAGGCATAATAACCATCATAACCTCTTTTTTAATAACATATCTATTAGGGTTTTTAATAATCCCTGTGTTAAAAAAACTAAAAGCAGGGCAAACAACAAAAGAAATAGGCCCAGTTTGGCATAAATCTAAAACAGGAACCCCTACTATGGGCGGGATTTTTTTAATTTTTGGAGTTGGTTCTTCTTTAATTTTTTCTATTATTTCAATCTTTTTAATAAACAAAAATGATGTTAATATTTCCAGTTCAATATTATCAAATAGCGACCTTATTAGAATTTTTGCAAGTTTGTTTTGCGCATTAAGCCTTGGAGCGCTCGGGTTTATTGACGACTTTATAAAAGTTATACATAAACACAACAAAGGCCTTTCCCCAATGCAAAAAACAACATTTCAGCTAACAATTGTTATTTTATATTTTATAACACTTAGCATAAACAAATGCATAAGCACATCGGTTAACATTCCTTTTTTTGGCCAGGTTGATTTTGGAATTTTTTATTATATTATTTCTGTTCTTGGTATGTATGGAATTATTAATGCTGTTAATTTAACAGACGGGCTAGATGGACTTGTAAGTTCTGTTACTGCTGTTTACGCAATAGCATTTATTATTATATCTAACATTTTAAAAAACATTGGAATAAACATGGTTTCTTGCTCTTTGTTAGGAGGATGTTTAGGGTTTTTGGCTTGGAACTTCTTCCCTGCTAAAGTTTTTATGGGAGACACTGGGTCTTTGTTTTTAGGCGGGCTTGTTGCTTCTTTAGGGTTTGGCATTAATGAACCAGTTTTAATTTTAATAGTTGGAATAATTTATGTTATTGAAGCTATGTCTGTTGTGATTCAGGTTACATATTTTAAACTAACACATGGAAAACGAATTTTTAAGATGAGCCCAATACATCACCATTTCGAAATGAGTGGATATAGCGAAGTTAAAATTTTATGTTTATTTTCAACAATAACAGCAATTTTTGGATTGTTTGGAATATTGTTTGTTAAAACAATTTAAATTAACGGAGGTTAATATGGAAAACACAAGAAGAATAGCAACCCCAGATACCATAAAAAGGCTAGACCCTATATTTTTAATTCTGATTTTTGCACTTCTTTGTTTTGGGCTTGTTATGCTTTTTTCGGCCTCTTATGCATATGCATATTACTTTAGAAAAGGAAATAGCTTTTTTTTCATATCTCGTCAATTAATCCACACTGTTTTAGGGTTGGGTGGAATGTTTATAATTTCTAAAATACACTACAGCTTTTATAAAAAAACATATTTGATAATGCTTTTTATATCTATATTTTTATTAATTGTTGTTCTTTTTTGCCCACCAGACGACAAAGGTTTCCATAGATGGATAAACATAAAAATAATACAGTTTCAGCCTTCAGAATCAATTAAATTTTCTATTATCCCTCTTTTTGCAGCTATGATTGTTAAACATCAAAACAAGATGAAAACTTTTAGATATGGAATTTTGCGATTTATTATTGTTTTGCTTCCAATTCTTGTTTTAATGCGTCTTGAACCACACCTTTCTGGAATTGTTTTAATTTGTTCTATTGCAGGCGTTTTGATGTTTGTTGGTGGCGCGGATGTTAAATGGTTTATTGCTTTATTTTCACTTGCTTTTTTATTGCTATTAGTTATGTTAATTCGTGGTGGAAACTATATGGGAGGTAGGTTTTATTATTGGCTACACCCATTTTCAGATCCACTAAACAAAACAATGCAAACCGACCAAAGTCTTCTTGCAATAGGTTCAGGTGGAATTTTTGGGCTTGGGCTTGGGCAATCACGGCAAAAATTTATGTATCTTCCAGAAGTTCAAAACGACTTTATCTTTGCAGTAGTATGTGAAGAACTAGGCTTAGTTGGAGCATTTTTAGTTATTATTTTATTTTTATTATTCTGCTATAAAGGTTTTGAAATTGCTTCTAAAGCGCCAGATAAATTTAGCTTTTTATTATGCACCGGAATAATAGCGCAATTTGGGTTTCAAGCAGTTTACAACATAGCGGTTGTTACTGCAACAATTCCAAACACCGGAATCCCACTTCCATTTTTTAGCTATGGAGGAACAGCACTTGTTATAGAGCTTTGGGAGATGGGAATTGTTTTAAATATTTCAAGATATTCTAAAACACAAAAACTAGAAATTTTAAAACCAAGAATTAGAAAAAGCTTAACCTAAAATTTTAACTATATTCTTTTTTGAATTTTAATTAAATTTTAAATTAATAAACTTTAAACTATATTCCTTTTTTGAATTTTAATTTAACTTTAAATTAATAAACTTTAAACTATATTCCTTTTTTGAATTTTAATTAAACTTTAAATTAATAAACTTTAAAATATATTCTTTTTTGAATTTTAATTAAATTTAAATTAATAAACTTTAAAATATATTCCTTTTTTGAATTTTAATTTAACTTTAAATTAATAAACTTTAAACTATATTCTTTTTTTGAATTTAACTTTAACTTTAAATTAATAAACTTTAAACTATATTCTTTTTTTGAATTTTAATTTAACTTTAAATTAATAAACTTTAAAATATATTCCTTTTTTGAATTTTAATTTAACTTTAAATTAATAAACTTTAAACTATATTCTTTTTT
>CACXZI010000015.1 GCA_902772105.1 Oscillospiraceae bacterium
TAAAGCATTATATTTAGAAGATTTAACAAGAGCTAAAATAGTTATAAAAGCAGCTGAAAAAGACATTTTAAACACAGAAAATTTAATAAAAGAAATTGAATCTAAAAAAGAGATTACTAAAGAAACAGAAGATAAAATAGAAAAATTTAATGAAAGATTTAAAATAGCCAACAATAACATTCCAGTATATTTAAAAAAATATAAAGAACATATAGCGGCAAAAGATAAAAATTTTGTGTTTTTCACAGAAGAATTAAAAACTTTGGTTGCCAATTTAGAAAATTTACATAATAAATATAAAGAAGCAAACAAAGAACTTAATACATCTCTAGCAAAATTTAAAGAAAACAGTAAGATTTTAAAAGAAGCAGAAAAAAATTAAATAGTTTAAATGATATAATGCAATCAAGAAAATGGAATAATTTAAATATAAATCAGATACAAAAAACAATAAAGACCATAGATGAAAATATAGAACCTGTTAAAAATTTACAAGCACAAGACAACCAAGAAGCAAAAAGAATATATTATAATTTGGTGGACTTTAAAAACGTTTTAATTGCAAAAAGAGATTATTTAAAAGCTAAAGAAGAATACCGCAAAATATTAATTTTAGAAATGGAAATGTCACATAAAATGAATAATGATTCAATATCTAAAGAAGACATTAATAAAATTGAAAAAGCACAAGAAGAAATTTTAAAAATACAAAAAATGATCACAGAGAGAATTGAAAAATGTGGAGAACATATTTCTAAAAAATCCGAAAATTATAAACACCTATATTTTGTAGATGATATGCAATATGTGCTAAACGATTTATGCAATATAGATATATCTTTGGACAAATTAGCAAAAGAAATATATAGTTTACCAACAAAAATAAAATTCAACATAACAGATAACATACAATATAAATCAAAAGATTTAGAAAAAGAATTTATAGACATAGTAAATGCTATGAAATCAGGAAAAAACTACGATGAAGATGAAGTTGAAGAAAAATATAAAAATAATGTAGAAGAATTTAACAGAGAAAAAGAAGAATTTCAAAAAGAATATGAAAAATCTTACTATATTTTAAAAAACTTAGACCCAGGTTTAGCAGAATACGTTGAACAAATATACAACGATTTTGCAAAACAAAATAAATTTTAAGCTAAAAAACAAAATTCAACTAATAGACAAAATAAATTAGCCTCACTGTAAAAATAGTGGGGTTTTATTTAAAACTTATTCAAAAATATTAGATATATAAAAACTAAATAAACCGAAAAAATAACCTGTTTTTTTACATAAAAAATTCCATATTTATATATAAAATATCAAATTTTTCATAAAAAATTTCGTTGAATAATATCGAAAAAAATGATATAATTTATACAAACTGTAGATATCAACCAATTAAAAAACACAAATCAAATCTAAAATATCAAAACAAGAACATTTAAATGTTGAAGAGGAGTTGACCTATTATGAAAAAAAATCACATCAATAAAAATATAAAAATTTTAATGATATCTTTACTTTTTAGTTTAGCAATAACAGGTGTTAAAACAGGAGCTACGAATTTATATGACAAAAAAAACAACGCTTATAACATAAATGATTATAACGATAATGAAAATAGGGCAGATTTAGAAAACATATTAATTGAATTACAAGTTAAAGCAATAGAAATAACAACAGCTTGTGCACAAAACAAAAATAAAAGTAAGAAAATTGATGAAATTATAAAAGAACTTTGTCCCGAATTTGAAAGATATTATGAAATAAATAGAAAAAATTTTAGTCAAGAAGAACAATTAGAAGAATTAGATGGAAATTATGAAATGTTAAAACGTAAAATAACACAAGCTTTAAATGAAGCAAGAGAAGAAGAAGAATATAATAAACGCATGCAAGAAACATTAAAAAAAATCAGTGAAATAAAAAAAGGTATTGAGGAAAAAAAAGAAGAAATAGTAGTTGAAATACAGAATTATTATGATAATCAAGATAATCAAGCAAACGAGAAAAATAAAGAAAGAATTGAAAAATTAAAAAAAGAATTAAAAAAATATTATGAAGAAAACAAAAAAATATTAATAAAAAATGCCGAAATGGAAGATATAAGAAATTTTGAAAAATCGTATAATGAAATAATACAACTTATAAAAAACACTATCCCAGAAGATGAAAAAGAAAACAATGAGAAAAAACAAGAAGAAATAAAACAAATTAAGCCACAAATATTTCTAAATAATGCTATAGATAATGATGAAAATCAAAAAGACAAAACCATATACACAAAAAAATTCAAAAAAATTATAGAAACGTTAGAAGATAACGCAAAAAACATATTAGATTCTTATAAAATGATGTTGAACACAAATATTCAAAACAAAAAAGAAAAAAAGAAGATTGAAAACAAAATAAAAAGCTTATATGATGAATTCACATATTGTTATGATATTCATATGGACGACCTTAAATCAAAGAACCCAACTTACAAGTCCTCAACCCAAATGAAAGAATTAGAAAGAAAATATAGCATGATAAAATACAAATTACCAGAAGAAATGAAAAAAATGGAAGTGGAGAATTATTGTCCCGTAATTAAATATGTTAGAAACCTCCTAGAAGAAGCAACAAACAAAGATCTACCACTTAACAAACTAAAAGAAATCTACGAAAAAGTAAGAAAAAACGAAAACGTTAAGCCTGAAAAAGAAGGTTTTCAAGCCAAAAAATATAAATATACCATAAATAATATAAAAACTGAGTTAACAAATAAAACACACGAACTTGAAAGAAAAATATTTAAAAAATTAACAGAAGAAGTTGAATCAGACGCAAACATTAAAGAAACAAAACTAAAATATTATAAAAAAACAGAAGAATTTATATCCAAAATAAAAAATCCCGAATTAAAAAAAGAATTTGAAGAAAAAATAAAAAAAATAAAAAAGCAGTTAGATAATGCACCAAAAAACATAAAAAAACAAGAAGATGTGGAGAAAAACAAAATTAAAGAAATTAATGAAAAAATAGAATTAGCAGTAAGTGGTAAAAAAAATAAGTGGTAAAAAAAATAATGTAAATGACCCTGGAATTGAAGAAAAAGGAAAAATATTAGAAAAAATATTGGAAGATAAAAAATTCATAGAAAAAATAATAAAAGAAGACAAAGAAAAAAACAAAAAAGAAGACGAAATGAGAATTAAAATAAAACCATTAGAAACAGCGATATACACCTTAAAAATGTTGCCATTAGAAAATAACGCATCATACGCATTAGCAACATCATCAAACAGAAAAACTAAATTAGATTATATAGAAGGTATGAAAAATACATTAAAAGAATATAGCAATATATTAAGTGAAGACTACAAAACAAGTTACAACAAAAAAATAACGCAAATGGAAGATTTTTTAAAAAGTAATAACGAATTAAAAAATGCACCAAAAAACATAAAAAAACAAGAAGATGTGGAGAAAAACAAAATTAAAGAAATTAATGAAAAAATAGAATTAGCAGTAAGTGGTAAAAAAAATAAATATTAGAAAAAATAATGGAAGATAAAGAATTCATAGAAAAAATAATAAAAGAAGACAAAGAAAAAAATATAGAAAACAACAAAATGAGAATTAAAATACAAACGTTAAAAAGAGCAATACACACATTAAAAATGTTGCCATTAGAAAATAACGCATCATACGCATTAGCAACATCATCAGACAGAGAAACTAAATTGAATTATATAGAAGGTATGAAAAATACATTAAAAGAATATAGCAATATATTAAGTGAAGACTACAAAACAAGTTACAACAAAAAAATAACGCAAATGGAAAATTTTTTAAAAAGTAATAACGAATTAGAAAATGCAGCAAAAAACATAAAAGGAGAACCCACCATAAAACAGAGAAAAGAAAAGATAGATATAATAAGAAAAAATTTAGAAACAATGTTACAAAATAAAATAATAACTGGACCTATGGAAAATGAAATCAAAACCGAACTAAACAAAAAAGAAAACAACATAAAGCAAGAAGAATTGCAACTAGAAATAATGGAAAATAAAATCAAAACCGAACTAAACAAAAAAGAAAACAACATAAAGCAAGAAAAATTGCAACTAGAAATAATGGAATATATAAAAACCGAAATAAAGCCCGACTACTCGCTTGCATACTACTCAGAAGATGACAAAAAAGATGTAATAAAAAATATAGATGAACTAACCAAATATTATGATTTGATCGAATCACAAGAAATCCAAATTGGACCTGACAAAAAAGAAGAATTGAAAAAAACTATTGCAGAAAAATATAAAAAATATATAAAAGACATATTAAAAAAACTTGACACCGGCTACTCCATTGCTAGTGCTGAAGAAATTATACCAGTTATAAAAGGCAACTTAATAAACAATGAAAGATTTGAAAAATATTTTACAAAACTAAAAGAAAAAGAGGGAATAGTAAACAAAATAAAAGCAACTGAAAAAGACATAAAATTCATAAAAACCGCAAAAGAAGACTATAGCCAAGTGAGTTTTGAGACAAAAAAGAACTACTTAGAAAAAAGATTTGAAAGATATGGATGGACCGAAAATAATGCAAGACCAGACACCCGAGAAAGTATAGTTTTTGTAAAACAATTAATGGATTATGGCGAAAGCGGGCAATCATATGAATACTTTGCCAAAGACCATAACATACAAAACGCAATAAACAAAATAGATTCTATGGACCAAAATATAGAGTCCTATGTACCCAATAGAGAATTCCACAAACACCATATAGATTATTGGATAATTAAATAGTATTTTAGTGCTATGAATATAATTGATAATTTTAATGATGATTTATTATACTGAAAAAAATAAAACAACCCTCATTATCACTATAGTGAGGGTTCATTATTATAATATAATACTATTTAAATTTTAAATTAAATGCAAAATTTTTTAAGTATTTTACCTTCTATCTGTTTTTATACTTGCTTTAAAACAGTTGCTCTCAGTCCGCTTTTCATAGATTTTATCTTCAAAATCTGATGGATCATATTTTTTTTCAAACAAAACCTTCATTTCAACCCTTCCATATTTTCCTGTAAAATTACAATGTCATATATTTTAATATTATTTTCTCTTTTTTGCAATATATGTCTACGAATTTTTTACTTTTTTAATAAAAATATTAAAATTAAAAATTTCATGATTTTCCACGTTTTCATAAATCAATAGTTATAGTAAACATTAAAAAATAAACATAATAACAAAAACAAAAACCGTTAGTTTAGGGGTAATTATTTATTTTTTTTAAAATTTAATTTATATTCTATCTTTTGAATATTTTAAATCGTTAATTAAAATAAATTTTAATATATACAAAACCTAACTACTTTTCATATTGAGATTTTTTGTCTTGATATTTTTAAAATTTATCCACTTTTACGGTAATGTTTCTTCTAATCTTCTTGTATTAATTTCTCTATAAATTTTTTGAACACTTTAAATAATTCTATACTTATACGATCTACATCCTCACGAACTTTAAAGTGAAAAAATAACAAATCACATACATTTTAAATTTTTTAGATATATCTACTAAAAATTTTTATAAAAAACCAAATTTTCAAGCAAAAAAAATTTAATTTTTTCAATGCTATTAGATATTTTTTTATAAAAAATCCCTATTTTTAAAATAAAATGTCGAAAATTACTATAAAAATTTGTTGAATAATGTTGCATAATATCAAAAAAAACATTATAATTAAGAAGTAACCCATTTTAAAACTATAAAAATTATATTAGAATATTGGAGTTGAAAGATAATGAAAAAGAAACTTAAAAATAAAAGTTTAAAAATTTTAATAACATATTTATTTTGCGCATCAACCTATACATATATTAATGTTGATGCTATGAAAAATGTTGATGCTATGAAAAATGATGGGACCAAACAACAATTATCACAAATCAATGTTGATGCTATGAAAAATGATGGAAACGAACAACAATTATCACAAATCAATAAAATTAATTTAGAAAATTCAGATAATAAAGTAAATTACACAGAAAATAGTAACATTTTAAATAATAAAGATCTAAAAAGCAGTATTATAACTAATTTTGAAAATAGAGTAAAACAAATAAAAAGAAATTTTGAAAATGGAATTATAGAAGATTTAGAAAATAAAATTAAAAAAACACAAAAAGACATTAATTCAGGTTATATTGGGTCTACACAAAATTATATAAAAGAACTATATAACATTTTAAATAAAAGCGGAAAATGTTTAGAAGAAAAAAATATTGTGAAAGATTATGAAAATAAAGTGAAGGAATTAGAAAAAAGTTTTAAAAATAAAATTATAGAAATTTTATCAAATAAAATTACAGACACACAAATTTGCATTCATAGAGAAGATTATGATACTGCACAAAATTATATGAAACAAATATATAACATTTTAGATAAAAACGGAAAATGTTTAGAAGAAGATATTGTGAAAAAATATGAAAATAAAGTGAAAGAATTAGAAAAAAATATTAAAGACAATGTTATATCTACTTTGAATTTTATAGTTGGAAAAATACAAGAAGAAGCTAAACTAAAAGATACTTATCCTAGAAAAAAACTTATAAAAGAAATATATAACTTTTTAAATAAAAACGGAAAATATTTAGAAAAAAATATTAAAAAAAATTATGAAAATAAAATAAAGGAATTAGAAAAAAATTTTAAAAATGAAACTATAGAAAATTTAGAAGATTATATTAAAGGAACACAAGAAGAAATCAGCATAGGACAATTGGCTAATGCACAAATATCTATAAAGAGCCTATATCACTGTTTGTATAATACATGTTTAGATAAAAATGCTATAACTAATTATAAAAATAAAGCAGAAAAATTAGAAAAAAGTCTTAAACAAAAATATATAGAAAATTTTGAAATTAAGATTAGAACAGCACAAGAAATGATTGATAAAGAAAATATTAATTTAGAAGATTTAGACTATGCACAAGAATGTATAGAAGATATAAATTCAAAATTATATGATGACAAAAAATATTTTCTTTCAGCAAAAATATATGAAGGGACAGATCTTAAAAAATATCTTGAAGGTCCTATTAGAAAAAATTATGAAAACAAAATAAAGATATTAAAGAAAAATTTTAAAAATAAAATTATAGAACATTTGGAAAATAAAATTAAAGATGCAATATGTGAAATTGATGCACATTCCTTTAATTATGCATTAGAACTTATAGATTACATATCTCAAATTTGGGAGAAAATTTGTGAAAAAAGAGGAGAATATTTTGAAAATTCTACTGTAGACAATTATGAATATAAAATACATGATTTAAAAGTAAAAATGACAAATGAAATTAAAGAAAAGATGGATAAAGAAATTGAAGAAGCACAAAAAGCTATTAATACAAACGATTTTAGCACTGCAGACATAAGTCTAAAAAACATCAATGAATATTTAGAACTCGCCCCAAAAACATATTTAACAGAGAGTGATAAAGAGATTTATAAAAATAAAAAAGAAGAAATAGAAGAAAATTTTAAAAAGAAAATTATAGAATATATTAAAGATGAGATTAAAAAAGCAAATGATAACATTTATTATGAATATTATGATGATGCAGAAGAAAATATAAGAGACATATATTCCTTTTTAGGTTATTATGGTAGAATATATCTAAATGATAAAGAAATAGACTCATTTGAAAAAATGATAAAAAATTTAAATGGAAATTTAGAAAAAGGTAAGAGTGAAGAAAGAGAAGCCATTTTAAAAATAGTAGATGAAAAGATTGAAAAAATAGAATATTATATTCAAGAAAATGATTTAAATAATGCAACAATTAGTTTAACAGATTTAAAAAAATATTTAAATTATGGAAAATATGGTGAAACAGAAATTTTAATTAAACAACTCTTAACTCCGTCAGATATAGGAGATATTAACAAATGTATAAATGGTTCTGATAACTCTATTAAAAAAAGAAGAAAAGAAAAAACGATCAATAATTTAAAAAATGATTATAAAGATGCCATAGATAAAATAAATAATCAAAAATTTGATGAAGCATCAGCTATCGTAACAAACATGATTTCTGGAGAAAAATTTTTATTACCTTTTGATGAAGAAATAAAAGAATTATATAAAGATGTACATCAATTAAAGAATGTTATAGAAAATAAAGAAAAATATATATCAGCAAAAAAACAACTAAAAAGTATTTATATAGAAGCAAAAAATTTATCAGTATCTCCAGCAAATTTTGAAGCATTCAAACAAAAAGTTAGAATAATGGAACAAGAATTAAAATTTAATAAACAATATTTAAGGAATGATGAAATAAAAAAATATGAAAATCGAATAAAAGAGTTTGATACAATTATCGAATCTCATAATGAAAATCATAATGAAAATATAGAAGCACACGAAAGAATTTGAAAATCAAATAATAGAGTTTGATACAATTATTGAATCTCATGATAAAGATATAGAAGCACACGAAAAAAAATGAGCTAATAAAAAATTAAAAATAAAAAACCTCAAAACAAAATATTTTAAAAAACCTTTTATGAAAAATAATTCATAAAGGTTTTTTTATTATACAAAGACATCTCAATATAAAAATTACTCCCACTATCCTATCCTAAATTTTCAACAATTTCAAAATCTAAAATACTAAACCAATTATCATCATTTTAACTTATTTAAGAATAACAATTAAAAATTCCATACTTTTTGTTTGCTAACACTTAAAATCAATGTTATACGAGTAATTAAATAACACTTTAACTATATATTACACTTAACAAGGAGCTAATTTTAATATTAGATAAAATTATAATTAGAGTTGAAAATTATGGAAAAGAAATTTAAAAACAGAGGTTTAAATTTTTAATAACATATTTATTATACGCATCAACCTATAAATTAATGTCAATGCTGTAAAAAATAATGAGAAAAAACAGCAATTTTCACAAAATAATAAAATTAATTTAGAAAATTCTAATACTAAACATAAAAAACAATAAATGAAATAGATAAAATTAAAGAACCTGTTTAAAAATTAAAAACTTATAGAGCAACCAAGAAGCAAAAGAAATATATTTAAAATTATTAGACTTTAAAAACATTTTAATCGCAAAAAAAAAATTATTTAAACACTTCAGAAATCGCCGCAAAATAGAGAATTTAAAAAAAGATATTCTACTTAAAATATATAAAAATAAAATATCTATAAAAGACGTTAATAAAATAAAAAAAGCATAAGAAAAATTAAAGAAATACGAAAAATAATTACAAAAAAATTAAAAAAAGAATTTATAGACATAGTGAATGCCATGAAAGCAGAAGAAAACAACTATGAAGATGAAATTGAAAAAGATATGAAAATAACGCGAAGGAATTTAACAAAAAAAGAAGAACTAGAAAACCAAGAATTAAAAGATGCAAAAACCAAAATAGAAAATAAAGGACAACATATAGCGAATTTCTTATTAGACACCTATTGTGAAAACAAAACAAAGGAAAACGAAGAAAAAGAAATTGAAGAGAAAATTTTAGCACTAGAAAAGGAAAAAATTCAAAGTGAAATATTTGAAATGATGCCGCAAATGAAAACAATGTTAGACCTGTTAAATGAAATAACAGATGAAACTAAAAGTAAAACGCTTGAGCAAGTCGAAGAACTTTATCAAAAATTTGATGAAATAAAAAATTCAAAAGACACAGCAAAAACAGTAGATAAACTACGACCAAAATTTGAAAACCCCCAATATGAATTAACATTTGATAAATTGGTTCGCAAATTGACAGCTTTAGAAGGCCACTTAGTCAAACCCAAAATTGAAAGACTAAAAAAAGAAGAACAGAAAGAAATAGAAATACCCAAAAAAGTCAATGAAATTGAAAAGAAAATCGAAACAGCAACAAACATCAAAAAAGAACGTAAAGAAAGGGAAACAGCATTAAATGAGGTATTAGGACAAAAAGAATTCATAATTTACAATATGGATAAATTCATAGGTGAGGACAAAAATTATGAAAACTCTGAAGATTTAATAAAATCAATTCAAATTGCAATACACAGCTTAAAAATGGTTCCATTAAAAAAAACCGCTAAACAACAAAATAACACAACAGACGAAATAAAAAACAGTTTAGAAAAAATGAAAGAAAATATTAAAAGAAAATGATGACCTACTAACCACATCATATAAAAAAAGATATACATATATTATAAATTTATTAGAACGAGATACCGGTGTTTTAAATAACGTTGAAGAAAACTAAATAGCAGAACAAATTAAAAAATGCCAAAAAATACTACAAAATAAATAAGAAAAAACTTAAATACACAAAAAATGAAGAAAAATTAAGTAAGTCATTTATACAAATTTATAACGAAAGACTAAAAAAAATATAAAACGAATAGACAAAATAAAAAAAAGTGAAAATATCTAGGAAAAAAACTGCAATAATTCATAAAAAAATAAAGAATAGAAAATTCGCCGAGAAATTTAAATGCTAGAAAAGAACCATTAAGTGAGATATTAAACCCCGATATAAAAATAGAAAACATCAAAAAATTTCAAGAACGATACACCATAACAGAAAAACCAAAAAAATGATTTAGAAAAACTTGATAATAAATTTAAAGAAACAGAAAAAACATATGAAAATAATTTTAAAAATATCTATAACAAAATGAAAATATCCGGCATGAGAAAAAATATAAATCTTTTAAACTTTGATAAATTAAATTTTTAAAAAAAATAACAAAAAAATAGAAAATTTAAAAGAACGTTTCTAATACATATGTTGATATTGAAAGTAATATAAAACCACAAATCTTAAAAGCCAGTTGTTAAAAATTATTTTTTAAATTCAAAATTAAATAATAACTCATATTTAAAATTAAATATGGGTTATTTTATTTTACATTTTAAGTTGTTAAATTAAATATTAAAATAGTAAACATAATATTCTTATTCTTTAAACAGGTTCAAAATCTAAACAAATTGATTAATAAAAACTTTATTTCTCATAAATTATATAAAGCAAAAAATATTTAATAAAAATTCCTTTTTTATACATAAAAATGTTGAAACTACTAAAGATTTCTTGTTGTAAAATGTAAAAAGAATATATAAAATTAGAGATATAGAAAAATTTTATGGATTTATAAAAAGGAGTTTAAAATATGAAAAAAATATTTAGAAAGAAAGTAGAAATTTTAACAACATCTTTGTTGTGTGGGTTAGCTTTCACATGCGTTAACGTTAGTGCTATGGAAAAAAGTGAAGAAAAAAAATCAACAATAGCAGAACAACAAGTTAACAATTTAAACAACATAAACACTAAAAACAATAACAAAGAACAAATATCCCAGAACCACATTAACATTTCAACCACAGCAAATATTTTAAAAAGTGAAAATAACAATGATATTCATATTGATCCCAAAATCGAAAATGAAATAAAACAAGAAATAATGAAACATTGTAAAGAAGGTTTAGAATATATTATAAATTCTGACTTTGATAATGCTTTAAAAACTATAGAAAGTATGGAAGCAATGTTAAAAAATAAAATACCACAAGAATATTCACAAATGGTAAATATATGTACAAAAAACTTAGAAATGTTGAAAGAATATTATTATAAAAAAATAAATAGAAAACAACAAACGGATTTAATTAAAACATTAAATGAATATCATAAAAAAATATTAGAGTGCATTATAAATAACTCAATTGATATAGCTTTAAAAGATATAGAAGAAATGAGTTCCGAATTAGAAACAAAAAAATATTTATTAAGTGAAAATAATAAAAAAAAATATTACAATACAATAAAAACTTTAAAAGAATGTTTAGAAAGAAAAAGAAAAAAATACGAAATTGAAAAAACGATTAATGATTTTTTAAATTCAACTCAAAAAGCAATTAATGAAGGAAATTTTAATTCAGCTAAAGATTATATAGAAGAAATGATTCCTAAATATGAAGCATTGAAAAAATATTTAAATGATGATGATATGGCTAATTATTATAATAAAATAAAAATCGTAAAAGATAATCTTATAATCAAAACAAGAGAGATAGAAATAGAACAATTGGAAATTATTTACAACAAAGCTATAAATTTAGTTCCTTATGCTGTTAAAAATAAAGCCTCCGACAAAAATTTAAGAAAAGCATCATATATTCTAGAAAAAATTATTGAAAATAAAGAAAGAAATATAAACATACTAACAAAGACAGAAATCGCAAAATTTGATGAAAAAATAAAAAATTTAGAAAAAATAATTGAGGAAAAAAAAATAGAAAAAGAAAAAGAAATATATATAAATTTTACAGACAATTATGAAAAAGCTATGAATTATATTTCAAATAAAAAATATGTGGAAGCATCATCCATAATAATAGCAATTGCTGCAGATAGGAGAGAAAATGAATTTTACTTATGCCAACAAAGCAAAGATAAAATTGATAAAAGTTTAACAACATTAAGAAAAAATATTAATAAACATAAAAATCGTGATCAAATATATAAATTCATACATAATAAATATGAAACAGCATTGTCATTAATTAATTCAGCAAATTTAAATAAAGCATTATCAGAAATAAAAGAAATAAAAAACACTATAGAGATAGGAATAAAAACATGTCTAACAACAGATGATGCATCTAGTCTATATAACATATACTCATGGCCATTAGAAGAAAAATATGAAGAAAAGAAAGAAGAAGAAAAAAGACGAATTAAAGGAAAGGCTTAAGACTAAAAACTAAAAATTTTAAAAACCTTTATGCAAAATTAATGCATAGAGGTTTTTATTTATATAACATTTCAAACTTCCCTGATATATTTTCAATCTTTCAATGAGTGCAAAATCTAAACAAATTAAATAAACATTAAAAATTCCTTTTTATAACATAAAAACGTTGAAAATTATTGTAAAATTATTGTTGTAAAATGTAGAAAAAAGTATATACTGTATATTGTGATAGTAAATTTATATATCGAAAAGGAGTTTAAAATCATGAAAAAAAATTATAAAAACAAAAGTATAAAAATTTTAATAACATCTTTGCTATGTGGTTTAGCTTTCACATACGTTAATGTTAATGCTATGAAAAACAATAATAGTGAAGAACAACAACCACAAATTTCACAAGAATCCAACGATAATTCAAACGTAACAAATAATGATAAGGAAAATAACACTATCAAAAGAGAAAGAAAAGATATAATAAAGAAAATAATTGAAATTCTTGATAATGAACAAGAAGATAACACAAAAAAAATAGAAGACATAAGAAAAGAACTAAGTGAAATTACTGATAAAAAAGAAAAAGAAGATATAAAAAAAGAAGCAAGTGAATTTCTTGAAAAGAGAATAAATGAAAATAAAAAAATAATTGAAGAATTAGAAAAATATTTTAAAATAATAAAAGAGAGAATAGAAAATAAAAAATTTGAGGTAGCTACAAAAGATATAATATATATAAACCAATACATAGAATCAAATAAACAATATTTATACTATACAAGTGTGGAAAAAATAAAAGAAGACGTAAAGCTTTTTAATGAAAAAATTATGAACGGAATAAAAAAAGAGATGAACAAAAATTTTAAAAACGTATCTCACCAGTTATATATGGGTAATTTTGATAAAGCTACAAATATTATGAAAGAAATAGAAAAGAAAATAAAAAAATATGAAATATACCTAAATAGTGAAGGAGATACAGAGCTATATGAAAAAACAAAGGAATTAAAAGAAAAAATTAAATACGAGAAAGAAAAAGCAATAGTTATAAAACAAATAAATGATTATTTTGAAGAAATATCGACATTATGTAATTCAGCGGTAAACTCACTTCAAACAGACCTATTAGGTAGTGCATTACAAAAAATCACTGAAATAGAAGAAATCGTGAGAGAAAAAAACAGATACGTAGGTGAAGTAAAAGCAAACTCAATTAGAAATAATATAGGAAATTGGAAAGAAATAATTGACGATGGATATGAAATAATAAAAGAAAGAATAAAGAGAAATTAATAAAACATAGAGCTAAAAAGCAAATATAAAATTAATATAAAAGAACCTTTATGCAAAATAAAATGCATAGAGGTCTTGTTTTATATAATAACTTCTTTAAAGTTAACATTCCTAGTTTTCTTTTTCATTAACCAAAATTTAAAATATGCCATAAATCTGGCTTTTTTTGTCATTTCCAAACCTATTTAAATACTAACTAACCACATTTTAATAACCCAAATTACATTTATTGCCCTAAAAATTCATAAATATACACTTTAAAATATATATTTTCTTTATTTACTTAATTCCACATTTTTGACTTTGTGATAATTATTAATATATTAAATAATATACTTATTATGGTATAAAAATGTTGAAATTATTTAAAATTTACATGAAAGATGTCGATAAAATTTCACATAATAATCATATGAATAATCTTTTAGAAGTTAAATTATTTTGAAAAGGAGTTAAAAATTATGAGAAAATTTTATAAAAATAAAAAGATAATAATTTTAATATTATCATTATTATATGGATTAACCTTCACAGGTATTAATGCTAGTGCTATGGAAAAAAAAGAAAATGAAAATGAAACAACAAGTAATAATCCACTAGCATCACCACAAAATACTACTCCAGTTACTGCAACACCACAACAAACCACTATTTCACAACAAATACAAAATATGATAGAACAAATGGACACAAATAATGCGGAATTGAGACAAATTATAGCAAGTTTAAATAGTAGTAGTATTGCGACGTCTCAGACTAAAGAAGGAGGAGAAACTGGTAGTGATAGTTCACAAACGTCATCGTAAAAAAAGAGAGTGATAATAATAAAATAGTTAATTACAATTAAAAAATTGAAATTTTTAATTTAATTTTCATATTTGATATATCATAATAGACTGAATGATTAAAAATTCCTTTTTATGACATAAAAAATGTTGAAAATGCTAAAAATTTCTTGTTGATAAATGTAAAAAAATATGTAAAATTATAGATATAGAAAAATTTTACAAGTTATGAATTTTATAAATTATGAAAAGGAAGTTTAAAATTATGAAAAAAAATTTTAAAAACAAAAGCATAAAAATTTTAATAACATCTTTGCTATGTGGTTTAACTTTCACATACATTAATGTTAGTGCTATGAAAAACAGTGATAGTAAAGGAGAAAAACAACAATCACAAGAAATTAATAATAATAAATCAGATTCTGCATATGATTTGAATCATACGCTTAAAATGCAAGATTCTTTGGAACAAGAATCAATGATGCAAAAAAACTATGATAATAAAAATGATGGTAATGAAGAAAAAAAAGAAGATATAAAAAAAGAAACAAATGCAATTATTGAAAATAAAGAAGAGAATAATATAAAAAAAATAAACATTAACAATGAAGGAGAACAACAACAGTCACAAAAATCTAACACAAAATCAAATTCTACATACGATTTTAATCATTTATTTAAAATAGATGATAGTTTTGAACAAGAAGCAATAACACAAAAATACTATGGTAAGAAAAATAATATTATTGAAGAAAGTAAAAAAAATATAGAAAATACATTAAAAACAGCACAAAACAACTTAAACAGAAAATTCTATAAACTAGCTTGGTTTTGGATAGAAATAACAAGAAGAAACCTAAAGAATATTTCATATTTTTTGGATGAAGAAACCAAGAAATATTATGAAGAAGAAATAGCAAAATTGACCGAAGAAATTGATTTTAATGAGAAAAAAAATGAAATAATTGATAATCTATCCGAATATTCAAATTTGATATATGGTATAATACATGGTATACATAAAGCGAAAACACAAATAGAAAGAGATAAAAAAATAGATTTAACTAAAGAACGTACAGATTATATAGCTAGCTACATAGAATCAAACAAAAAGTATTTGGATGATGATGAAAATAAAGCCTATTGCAGAGAGTTAAAGTATTTTTATAGTGTTATTGAGAAAGAAATTGTGGATCAATTTGAAGATAGTTATAAAGCAACTGTTAATTATCTTAAAAAATGTGATGAAACCTATGAAACTAATAAAAATAATAAATATTTTGATAATGCATTGAATGAAATGGGAAAAATATATGAAAATAGAGAAAAAAATACATCATATTTAAGTAAAGAAAGTAGAAATGAAATTGACAATAAAATAAAAGAAATAGATAAAATGATTAAAAATAGTATAAAAAAAGAAAAAGTGAATATATCTTTTGAAACCTATATTAAAGAAATACCATCATTAATCGATTCAGCTATAAAAAACCTTGACACAGGACTCTTAGGCCAAGCTTTACAAAAAATTGAAGCATTAGAAGAAATCATAAAAGAAAATTTCGGGTATTTAACTAATAATAACAAAGGGAAAGCAAGAATAATAGAAAGAGATAATCAAATTGAAATATGGAAAGATGAAATTAAAACTAACAACGAAACAATACCAATTAGACTAAAAAGAAATTAATAATAAGTTAAACTAAAAATCAAAAATAAAATAATAAAAACACCCCTCCACCTATTTTATTCTAAGTCTATTTATTATTTTAACCTCTTTAAAATTAACCATCCCTGGTTTTCTTTTTTTGTTGCTAACATTTAAAACTTTAATGTAAGCATAAATTGACTTTTTTCATCACCTGCAAAACTTTGGTATGCTGAAACAGTAGCTGCTTTTTAATTGCTATATCTGAAATTTCTTCTCCATTCGTAAAAACAATCAAATGAAATCCTCTTAAATCACTAATATGAAACCAATAGTCATCTTTTTTAGCTTTTTAAATTTAAAACGTTATTTAATTAAAAAAACATAAAATATTTCAAAATAAAATAACTTAAATCTTAATATTAAGAATTACTATTTTCTCATCTTATTAAAAATCAAAACAAACCAATTTTAATTTTATAATGCTTTTTTAGTATAAATATGTTGAACTTGTTAAAAATTTCTTGTTGAAAAAAAGCAAAAAAGTGAAATAATAATATAAAACTTAAATAAATTTTTTTAAAAAGGAGTTAAAAATTATGGGAAAAAATTTTAAAAACAAAAGTGTAAAATTAATAATAACATCTTTGCTATGTGGTTTAGCTTTCACATGCGTTAATGTTAATGCTATGGAAAACAGTGATAGTGAAATAGAACAACAACAATCGCAAGAAACTAATAAGGAAAATGAAAATAATAGAAAAAAGAGAGAAGATATAAAAAAAAAGATAATTAAAATTCTTCTTGAAAATGATGAAGAAAAAAGTAAGGAAAAAATAAAAGAAATAGAAAAAGAATTAATTGAAATTGCTGATAAAGAAGAAAGAGATGATATAAAACAAGAATTACACGAATTAATGGACAAGGCATTGATTGAAATAGAAGAAACACCTATAGTAATAAACAACTATATAGAAATAATCCGATCAAGAGTAATGGATGGAAAAATTGATTTATCTATAAAAGATATAGCATATATTAACAAATACATAGAATCGAAGAAAGAATATTTATTAGATCAATATTTAGAATACACTAATGAAACCATAGAATTTTTCAATCAATGCATTAAAGACGCTATAAAGGGAGATATAAACATAAATTTAAAAGCAATACCTGATCTATTATGTTATGGTAATATTGATTACGCTGCAAATATTATGGAAAAAATAGAAACAGATATGAAAAAATATGAAACATATATAAATAGTGAAGAAAATAAAGAATTATATTATAAAGCAAAGGACTTAAAGAAAAGAATTGAATATGAGAAAGAAAAAGCGATAGTTATGAAACAAATAAATGATCATTTTAGAGAGATAACAACGTTATATAATTCAGCAGCAAACACACTTCAACCACACCTACTAGGTGCTGCATTACAAAAAATCGCCGAAATAGAAAAAATTGTGATAGAAAAAGACAAATATGTTATAGGAAGATTAAGCTCAATTAGAAGTAATATAGAAAATTGGAAAAAAACACTTGAGGATGAATATGAAATAATAAAAAACAAAATAAAAAGAAATTAGTGATAGATGAAACTAAAAAACAAATATAAAGTTTAATGTAAAAAACCTTTATGCAAAATAATGCATAGAGGTTTTTATTATATATCATTTTAAACTTAACTACTTTATTCTAAGCTTTTCAACAAGTTCAAAATCTAAATTAACCGTTATTGTTTTAACTTCTTTAAAGTTAACCATCCCTGGTTTTGCTCCTTTTTGTTTACTAACATTTAAAACTTTGGTATACCAAACATCTGCCTTTTTTTCATCATGTGCAGAACTATAGTATGCCGAAACAGTAGCTGCTTCTAAAATTGCTGTATCGGTTATTTCTTTTCCATTTGTGAAAACCACAACGTGAGATCCCGACAAATCACTAATATGAAACCAATAATCATCTTTTTTAGCTTTTTTTAATGTTAAAACATCATTGGCTTTGCTATTCTTCCCACAAAAAAACAAAAATCCATCACTAGTTCTAAACTTTAAAAACAGGTCTTCTTTTTCATCTTTTTTCTTGTTAACATTTCTTTTTATATTAACATCAAACTTAAAGTTTTCTTCGTTTAGTTCTTCAATAATATTTAAAAGATCTTCCTCATTTGTGCATCTTTTAACAAATTGATATTCATTCTGCAAAAATTCTAAATCTTTTTTTGCTTCTTCCAAAAGAGTTTTTAAATTTTCTTTTGTTAAATTTGCCTTTTTATATGATTTATAATAAAATTTAATGTTTTCTGACGGAGAAAATTTAGGGTTTAATTTAATTTTAATTGGTTTACCACAATCATAATAATCTTCAACAACAATTTCTCCCTGCCCTTTTTTTAGTTTATATACATTAGCGGCAAGCAAATCTCCATATTTTTTGTAGTCTTTTTTTAAGGTCGCATTTTTAAAATCTTCTTCCCTTGCTTTTATTTTATTTTGTGTTTTAGAAATTTCTTGCTTTAAAAACCTAAAAATTCCATTTCTCTTTTTGGTTTCTCTTTCTAAAAATGACTTCTCTTCATAATAAAAATCTAATAAACTCCCAACGCTTTCAAATTTTTTTATATTATATAAATCAGAGAATTTCGTAACATCAAAAAAGGTAAAATCTTTCAATTTTCCGTCTAAAAAAATAGCAACAAATTCAAAATTTCCCTCCAAAGTCTTTTTCAAAAAAGAAATAATTTCATATAGATATGCTTTTTGTTGTGAACTAAAATCTTTAACCAAAATATCTTTAAAAGAAAAAGAAACAACGTCTGCAACAAAGCCAGAAAACCCTTCCAAAGTTTTTAAAATAGCTTCTTTTAATATACTTTCTTTTTGTTCTAAAATTTTTTGAACAACTTCTAAAGAATCTGTTTTTAAAATGTTAATTTTATTTTGCTTTTCTAAAAATGTCATTTTCAATTTTGGAAGAACTGGCCTATCCATAAAAGAATCTAAACTAACTCTTTTAAAAGAATCTTCAATTTTTAGGGTTTTTAAATCATACAAAATAATATTGCTATATCTAGAAAAAAACTCAACATAAACAATATAGTCTTTTTCATCACCAATTTCTGTTTTTGCTTTAAAATGTAGCTTTAAAACTCTATCTAACCCATCCTGAACAACATCAAAAAGCCAAGAAGACCGCAACCTGCTCCTAATTAAAGTTTCAAAAACATATTTTTTTTCATCAATCCCCTTTTTAACCTCTTTTTTAAAATAAACACAAGGATTTGAAGGACTAATAGAAACAATTAAATTTTTGGTTTGTTTAAATTTTTTTAAAACAAAAACAAGCTCATATGAAGAAAGTTGAGATATTTTATATATCTTAGCTCCAACAAAATCTTTAATCTCTAAAACAACTGCTCGCAAAAAAGCTCCATCTAACCCCATATTTCATCTCCAAAAGCGACACAAAAAGGATTTTTTTGAACTGGAACAAAAAAAGAAACCCCAAAAGAACCAAATTTTTCGTTTAAAATATTTAAAATAGGTTCACAAAAAATATGTTCGGTTTTGAAATGCGATGCATCAACAAAACAAAAATCTTTTTCTTTGGCTGTTAAAAAAACATCATGCTTGCTTTCCCCTGTTACTAGCGCATCTATATTTGAAGAAATAACAGTGTCAAGCGCAAAATAACCAGACCCAGAAACAACAGCAACATTTTTAATCTTTCTTTTTGTTGTTGTTCCTCTAACAAAGCCTTTTAAACATTTCGAAACATATTTTATAAAATCTTTTGAATCTAGTTCTTCTTCTAATTTTCCAACTCTTGCAAATTCCATAGTGTTTTCTAAAATTTCAATATCCAATAAATTTAAAGCTTTTGCTAAAAAAAAGCTAACTCCCCTTTTTGCCATATCTAAATTTGTGTGCATAGATATAACAGATATATCAGACTTAATAATATCATAAACCAAATCATTTTTCAAAACTTTTTTTAATGGATGAAAAATAATCGGGTGATGTGTTATTATTAAATCTATTTTTTCTTCTTTTGCTTTTTCTAAAACATCACGGGTTAAATCTAAAGTTATATAAACTCTTTCAACCTTTTGTTTTTCATCTCCAATTAAAAGCCCAACATTATCAAAATCTTGAGCTGTTTTAACTGGCGCCATATCATCCAAAAATTTAAGTATATCTAAAACAATCATAACTTCCTCCAAATATATTATATAACAAAATCTTAATTTAATCTTACATAAATATCAATAGATCACAAAATATTATTTATCTTTTTGTTATATATTTTCTAAAACATATTAAAAACCACATATTTTAAAATTTTAACAAAAATTAACTTAAAATAATTTTATCTAAAACAACATATATCATTATAATTTTAACCAAAATTCATAACTAAAAATATCTTTAAATTATACCATAAAAATATAGATTTCCAAATACCAATAATTATTAAGCCAAAACATAAAATTACCATTGCTATTTTTCGACAAATAATATACAATAGAGTTACAAATAAAAAATCAAAACTCACCAGACATATAAAACTTAAACAATAAATTCAATAACTATGTAAATTAAAAAATAAGAAAAAATATGAAATAAAGGAGATTTAACAATGAAGAATAAAAAAGTATTATTAACATTGATGATGGTATGCATGGCAATTCCTTTAAGTAAAGTTAGTGCTATGAATAATAAAATGAATTTCAATAATAATTTTAATAACAACAACATGAACTTCAATAAAATGAATTTCAATAATAATTTTAATAACAACAACATGAACTTCAATAAAATGAATTTCAATAATAATTTTAATAATAATAATAACATAGTGAATAACAACAACATGAATTTCAATAACAATATGAATAATAATATTAATAATAATATGAATATGAACAATATGAATAACAACAATCAATTTAAACAACAATATAATAACAATATGAATATGAACATGAATTTCAATAACAATATGAATAATAATATGAATATGAACAATATGAATAAAAATAACTTTAATAACAACAACAATAACTATAATAATAATTTTAAAAACAATAACTTTAACAATAATTTAAATAATAACAACATGAAAACAGCACCTCCAATTAATAATAAAGCTATGAATAATAATTACAGTGCCCAAATGATAAATAACAATATATACTCCAATAGTTTTAACAACAGACAATATAATAACAATAATAACATAGTGAGTAACAACAACATGAACTTCAATAACAATATGAATAACAACAATCAATTTAAAAACAAAAATAATTTTAACAATATGAATATGAACAATATGAATAACAACAATCAATTTAATAACAACAATAACTATAACAGTAATTTTAATAACAATAACTTTAATAACAACAACAATAACTTTAATAATAATTTTAATAATAATTTTAATAACAATAACTATAACAATGATGTTAGAAAATTATTTTTCCAATGCTGCCATACTATAACGAACTATGAAATCCTATTTAGACAACAAGAACAATTTTTCAAAACCAACGAATGCAGTATAGAATACAAAATAAATTTTTATTTAAACGACATATATAAAAGGATTAATTTTAACAGTAGTAAAGGAACCACAAATAAAGGAGATATTGCTGTATTATTTAATATATATAATGCATTATGTACTTCAATAAAAGAAAATAGTTTAATAAAGGAAGATAATCATGCACCCTCAGATTTTAGACAAAAATATAATTTACTACACGCTAAAATGCTATATATGTTTGTAGATATGATAAATTACAATTCAGAATTTACTAAAAAAATTGGTCTAATAAATAGAATGAACGAAGCATTAGAATTCTTTTTAGGATATGCTAGGGTTACATTTAAAAAAGATTACCTGAGAAATTTAAAGAAAGATATGGATAAATATGAAAACAATAACCCATTTACTATTGAGAAACAGCTTTCATGCACTTTAAATATGCTATTATATACTATAAAAAAAACCGCCCCAAGAGATTATATCGACATCGAAAAAGCTTATGCTAGTTACGTAGGAGAAAAGCAACACCCTGACGACTATCAAAAATTAGTTTGGGATGCCTTAAACGAAAAAAATTAACAAAGACAAACAAAACAATAACATAAAAAATAAATTTAACCCCCCATGGAAATTTAAACCATGAGGGCATTTTTTTTCCTTATTTCATTCCCAAAACAATAACACCCTCTCTTTCTCAATTTAATTTTAAATAATAAATTAATAAATAAATTACTTTTATATTTTATATTAAAAAAATATAGATTTCCAAATACCAATAATTTTTAAACTAAACCATATAATTACTATTGCTTTTTTTCGACAAATAATATACAATAGAGATACAAATAAAAGATCAAAGTTCACCAGACATACAAAACTTGAACAATAAACTCAATAACTAGGTAAACTAAAAAATAAGAAAAAGTGTGGAATAAAGGAGATTAAAAAATGAAAAATAAAAAGGTATTGTTAACGTTAATGATGGTATGCTTAACAATTCCCTTAAGTAAAGCTGGTGCTATGAATAATAATATGAACAGGAGCATGAATAATAGTTATAATTTCAATAATAATTTAAATAACAGCAACACGGCAACAACACCTTACGTAGATAGCCATAGCAACTTAACAAACAACATCCAAAGTCATAACTTAAATGGAAACAACAATAATGTGATAAATAACAACGATATGATGTCAACACTTTTATCTAATCTTAGTGCTATTAATAATGGAGATCAATTTTATATTGACAACATGAATAACAGCATGTATAGCATAAATAATGATATGAATAACAGCATGTATAGCATAATTAATGATATGAATAACAGCATGTATAACATAAATAATAATATGAATAACAGCATGTATAGCATAAATAATGATATGAATAACAGCATGTATAGCATAATTAATGATATGAATAACAGCATGTATAGCATAAATAATGATATGAATAACAGCATGTATAGCATAAATAATGATATGAATAACAGCATGTATAGCATAAATAATGGTATGAATAACAGCATGTATAGCATAAATAATAATATGAATAACAGCATGTATAGCATAATTAATGATATGAATAGCAGCATGTATAGCATAAATAATGATATGAATAACAGCATGAGTAGCATAAATAATGATATGAATAACAGCATATATAGCATAAATAATAATATGAATAACAATACATATAATATATTAGAAAAATTGAGATCGGAATGTTCAAATATGGTGAACCATTACAGCAACCTTTTCCGCCAGCATGAACAAGAGTTTAAAAATAACAAAATTGATAGTATATCCCAAAAAATAAGTTTTTATCTAGATAAAATAGAAAAAAGATGTGATAGGTTAATGGCAAAAAAGAATAATTCTGAGAATTTTGTTTATGACACAAATACCCTACCATCAAATAATATTCCTAATTTTGAGAATTTAATGAAATCGTTAAAATTTACAGTTCGACATGATACTTTTAAAGAAGAAGAAGGAGAAGATACACTGATGCTGCAAGAGAAAACGTACAGAGAAGCATATTATTTACTCCTAGTTAAAATACTTTACATATTGTTAGATATGGAAATTAATGATTATGAATTTACAAAACAAATTAAAATATATGAAAAAATCTACGAAGTATTTAGAGAAAATTCTAGAGAGCACAGATTTTCGATGTTACAAGATAAAAACAACGACTACTTTAAAAAAATATTTGTAGACCTAAAGAGAAATAATACACAGCCCGGCCAAGATAATGTTCCACAATACCTTTATGCTACTTTATTATATATGTTAAAGACTATAGAAGAAAGTGCTCCAAACGATTATATTAGTATTGAGGATATTTATCCAGATATCTAAAAACATGAGACCTTGATGACTATCAAAAATTATTTTATGACAACTTAAACCAAAAAATGAATGACAAGAAAAAAATAAATTTAATCCCTCATGGAAATTTAAACCATGAGGGGATTTTTTTGCCTTATTTCCTTACCAAAACAATAACACCCTCTCTTTCTCAATTTAATTTTAAATAATAAATTAATAAATAAATTACTTATATATTTTATATTAAAAAAATATAGATTTACAAATTACCAATAATTTTTAAACTAAACCATAAAATTACCATTGCTATTTTTCGACAAATAATATATGATTAAAGAAAAATATAAATGAAAAAGGAATGATTAAAAATGATGTATTACAATAATTCTTATAACCAATATAATAATCCCACACAGCAAGTTCAATGTTATCAAAATTTTAACGAAGATCATATGAGCAAAAGTGCTACCAACCTAAATTA
>CACXZI010000016.1 GCA_902772105.1 Oscillospiraceae bacterium
TATTAAATTGTTTTAGTTATATCAAAAGATATTTGATGCAGAAAAAAATATGTTTTAGCCAATTTTTTATTTTTATAAAATAAAGACTGAAAAATTATTGTTTATAATAAAAAATTTTATATATATAAGAATAATAAATATATAAATTATAGGATAGAATATATATTTTATTGTGGTTAATATATTAATTTTTAATAATATAAATTGGTTTTTTAATTTTAGAGAAAAACATATTTATTATAATATATTAGATATTGAGGGTTTAGTTTCTTTAACAATTTCATAACAAATTCTTTTAATTTGATATATTGATTTTTTTGCATCATATATTTTTAAAAATTTTATGTTTTGTTCTAGTGTTGCTAGTTTTTTCCCCACTTCTTCTAGGTTTTTTCTTTTTAGATATATCCTAAGAGATTTTTCAAGTTTCTTCCAAAGAGCGTTTAAATTTTTTGTTTCTTTAATTAAAAAATCCACATTTTTTTTGTTTAGATTATTCTCTATTATTTCGATTTTCTCAACTATTTTTTGGGTTTTCTTTTTGCAATCAAATGTTGAAAAAATGGTAAAAAAGTTTGTTAAAATAAATATAAAAAAAATAATTAAAGTTTTGTTCATTAAAAGACTTCCTTCTTGAGGTTTTATTTTAAGTTTTAATTATAATAGAAAGTTTTATTCATTTAACAACTTTTTATAAGGAATTATTGTTATTTAAAACTGCATATAAAATAGCTATATTTTTGTGTGTATAGCTATTTAAATTAGGTTTAGAAATAAATATTAATAAAAAGTTAAAATAAAAATTAAATTTAATTAAATGGATATTAAAAAGATTTTTTGATATTTTATATTATTATAATTTTTAAGAATAATAGTTTAAATTAAGTTGAGAAATAAATATTAATAAAAAGTTAAAATAAAAATTAAATTTAACTAAATGGATATAAAAAGATTTTTTGGTTATTTTATATTATTATAATTTTTAAGAATAATAGTTTAAATTAAGTTGAGAAATAAATATTAATAAAAAGTTAGTTTAATAATTTTTTATAAAGAAACAAAAATTAATTTATTAATATTTGAATAATTATGTTTAAAATTAGTTTTTGAATATAGATTAAGTTTTTTAAATTACATATGTTGAATCATACTAAAGTAATTAAAAAATAGTCTATTAAAAACATTTAAATTTTGATTAATAGATGTTGTAGGATTTTTTAAAAATTTCCAGTTAAAATAATTTTGAATTTATTATTTGGTGGGCTTAAATGAAATAATAAGTTAATTTTAGGTTATTATAAAAGTTATTTAGCTTCTTTTTTAACAATAAATATTTTTTTGTTTTTATCGGCAGTCATCAAAAAAACATCTGTTATTTTCATATTTTTTTCTTTTAGTTTTTCAATAATCCAGCTGGTTGAAATGTTTAAATATGATATGTTAGATTCAATAAGTTTTCCGTCTGAAATAATAACTAGTGGAATTGTTGTTTCTTTTTCTTTTATGTTAGCTGTTGAGGGAGTTAGAGGTTGAGAAGAAAATTTTTTTATTATGTTCATTTTTCCGTTTGTTTCAACAATGGCATATGAAACTTCAGATATATCAAAAACACCACATCCTCTTAAACTTTCGGTTAAGTCGTCGATTGTGAATCTTAAAAGGTTTAGAGCTTTTTGGTTTATTTTTCCGTTTTCTATAACAAAAATAGGTTTACCACATATTATTTTTCTAAAGTGTCTGCTTTTTAGTCCAATTAAAGAGAAAAAATATTCAAAGCAAAGCAAAATCAAAATAGGAACAATTCCTAAAATTAAAGGTAGATCTATGTTTTCAATTGGAACAGAAGCAATGTTAGATATCAAAATTGTTACAGCAAGCTCACTAGGTTGAAGAGTTCCAATTTGTCTTTTACCCATAAAACGCATTATAAAAATAACCAAAAAATATATTAAAACAGTTCTCAAAATAGAAATAGCCACGAAAAACTCCTTAAAGAACTAAATTTTAAATATATTTTGAATCTTAATTTTAAATTTTATGCAAAAAGTCAATTTAGAATATTTTTGCAAAATTTTATTAGTTTTAAATTTTAAATATGTTAGAGATATTAAATTTAGAAATTAGTTTAAAAAATCTAGAATGTTAGTTTAAACTTTCTGGTAAGTGAATAATTCAAAATAGGATTTAGCAGGTTTTTAAGTTAGTTTAAACTTTTTGGCGAGTGACCTAATGTTAATTTCATCAAACTTTTTACGTAATGAAAAATCTACGTAATGAAAAAAGCGAGTGAATAATTCAAAATAGGATTTAGCAGGTTTTTAAGTTAGTTTAAACTTCCTGGCGAGTGACCTAATGTTAATTTCATCAAACTTTCTACGTAATAAAAAATTTACGTAGTGAAAAAATAGGAAAATATGAATTTAAAGTGTTATTAAATTTGATATTTATGTTTATTGAAAATATAAGTGAAATGAAATTTAAATGTAATAGTTAGCATTATAAACAGGAAAAAACATGGGCAATGTTAAATTTTTATGTAACTTAAAATTTGGTTTAAAAGATTTTAAAAAGTTTTATTAAACTTTCTGGTAAGTGAATAATTTAAAATAGGATTTAGCAGGTTTTTAAGTTAGATTAAACTTCCTGGCGAGTGACCTAATGTTAATTTCATCAAACTTTCTACGTAATGAAAAAAGCGAGTGAATAATTTAAAATAGGATTTAGCAGGTTTTTAAGTTAGTTTAAACTTCCTGGCGAGTGACCTAATGTTAATTTCATCAAACTTTCTACGTAATGAAACCTTCCTATAAAATTTTAGGAAGGTTTTGTTTTTTTGGATATTAACAATTTTAAACAAAGCTGCTACCGCATTGATTTATAAATTCTTGTTCATATGCGTTTTGTATAGCTTTTAAAATTTTTGGTGATTTTCCTCCAACTTTTTTCCCGTCAATTGTGTTAACCCCCATGCAAAGGCATCCACTGGCGCTAACAATAACTTCGTCAGCTTCAAAAAGGTCTTTTATGGTGAAATGTTTTTCAAGAACAGGAATTTTTAAATCTCTACAAAATTTAATTATGTGAGCTCTAGTAACTCCAGGCAAAATCAAATTGCTAAGTGGTGCTGTTCTAAAAACCCCATCTTTTATTATGGAAACATTAGAGTGAGCGCATTCAGTAACCATTTCTCCTCTGTGTAGAACCGCTTCATTGCAGTTATTTTCTTTTGCTTTTTCGGATGCTAAAACAGAAGGAATTAGATTTAGTGTTTTAATATTACAGTGAAAAAATCTCGTATCTTCTTCTGTTATTAGGTCGTAGCGCAGTTTATTCATATCTTTAATTTTGTTTTCTGTAACCATAACTAAAAGGTTTGCTGGTTTGTTTTGTGGGAAAATATGTTCTCTTATTGCACTAGAACGAGAAGCCTGCCAATAAACCGATTGATATTTCCCTCCTTGTTTTTTTGCCATATCTTTAATTAGTTTTTCTAATTTTTCTTTTTCCATTGTGAAATTTATTTTTAAAAGTCTACAGCTATCATAAAATCTTTTTATATGGTCTTTTAAACCAAACGGATTTTGGTTAACACAATAAACCACTTCATAAACTCCATCTCCAAAATAAACCGATCTATCTAAAGCGGGGATTTTAAGTTCGTCAAGCATTTTAATTTCTCCGTTATAATAACCTAAGTTTTCCATAAAATTAACCCCTTAAAATATATTTTAAAAAGATTTAAACTAAAAGTTAGATTTTAAAAGTTCCATTGCTTTTTTTGTGTTTTCTTTTGTTCCAAATGCTGTTAGTCTAAAAAAGTTTTCTCCGTTTTTTCCAAACCCTTCTCCTGGTGTTCCAACAATTTGCAAATCGTTTAACAAAACATCAAAAAATTCCCAAGAGCTTAAAGAGTTAAAACATTTAAACCAAATATACGGTGAATTTTTTCCTCCTGTGTAGAAAGCGTTCATAGAGTCTAGCGCTTCACACATTAGTTTTGCGTTTTCTTTATAAAAATTTAGAGTTTTTTTAATTTGTTTTTGACCTTCTTCTGAAAAAACAGCTTGAGCACCTTTTTGAACTATGTAGGAAACTCCGTTAAAAGCTGAAGTTTGGTGTCTTAGCCATAAATCTTTGATTTTGTTTTTTTCTTTAACCAACTCAGAAGGAATTATAGTATATCCACACCTAGTTCCCGTAAACGCTGCCGATTTTGAAAAAGAACATATTTCAATAGCACATTTTTTAGCGTCTTTAATTTCAAAGATACTTTTTGGGAGGTTTTCGTCTTCTATAAAGTCTTTATAAGCAGCGTCGAAAAGAATAATCGCATCTTTTTCAATTGCATAAGAAACCCATTGTTCTAGTTGAGTTTTATTATATGTTGCACCGGTTGGGTTGTTTGGAGAACAAATATAAATTAAATCAGCTTCAACATCTTTTTTTGGGGCAGGCAAAAATTCATTTTCCATAGTAGCATCAGCAAAAATAATGTTGTTTCCATACATAACGTTTGTGTCCATATATGCAGGATAAACAGGGTCTGGTATTAAAACTTTTTGGTTTGTTGCAAAAATATTTAAAATGTTAGCACAATCACTTTTTGCTCCATCACTTATAAAAATTTCAGATTCATCCAAAGTAATATTTCTTTTTTTATATAGTTCTATTATGGGGTTTATTAAAAAAGAATATCCTCTATATGGTCCATATCCTTTAAATGTTTCTTCTTTAGACATTTCATCAACAGCAACGTTTAAATTTTTAACAACTGCTTCACATAAAGGTTTTGTAACGTCTCCAATTCCCATATTTATAATTGGTTTTGTTGGGTTGTTTTTAGTAAATTCAGAAACTTTTGCTCCAACTGTTGCAAAAAGGTAGTTTCCTTTTAGTTTGCTATAATTATTATTAATCCTCATATTTTCAACTCCTAGACTAAAATTTTAATCGATATTTTAACTTTACTATTAGATAATATATGTAAAACTCAAAAAAAAGGTGTATTTAAAATATTCATTATATTTTAGCACATAGCGTTTTAAAGAACAAGAAATTTTTTAAATTAATTAAAGTTTTGTTTTATTTGTAATATTTTTATTGTTTATTTAAGTTTATTAATAATATGGTTTAAAATATATTGGCTATATCTTAAAATTTTTTTATTAGAGATGTTTATAAATTAATTAAAATAAATATTTAAGTTTTGTGTTAATTTTTGCAAACAATAATATGTTTTCATTTTGAATTTGTTTAAATATTAATTAAAATAGAAACTATAACTATTAAATTTCAAACAAGAATTTTAATAATTTTTTTGTTGATATTTTGTTAAAATATATTAAATTTCAAATTTAAATAAGTTTGTAAGTTATATAAAAAACAAGAAGTTTTATATTTATATTTTGATAGTAATTAAAAAAATACTAAACAAAAGTTTATTATGTTTGTTGTAGTAAATTAAATTTTAAATAATATTTAAAAACATTAGTTTTGTTGCTTAATTTTAGGTTATATCTAATTAAAATTTAAATATATAGGTTAAATATAAAAATTAATATATTGATAGTTAAAGTCTAAATTTATTTAATTATTAATATATTTCATAGTTGATTTATAATTATATGAATTTTAGTTAAAATTTTATAAAACTGGATAATATATTTCTAAATAACATTTAATTTTAAATATATTTTAAATTTTTAAAACCTAAAAAAGAACAAAATTAAAAATTTAAATCAATTGGAATATAGTTGTTTTTTTGGCAATTAAATTTTGGAATAAATATAATATAATTTATGAAAAATAATGTGTAATTCTTAAGCAGTTTAAAAATTAGCATAAAATAAACTAATCAAAAATTAATATTTATTTTGTATGTTTTAAATTAAATTATTTATTTTATATATAAAGAATTTTAAAATTGATTATTTTTTTAAGATTAAAATTTAGGTTTACATCAGTTCTAAAAATGTTATTAAAATTTTTAAATAAAGTTTTTTAGTAAGTATATTTTTTATTAAATTACTATATTTTAATAATAATATATAATTAAGAGTGAATATTTGGTGTAAAAAATATTTAAGGATAATAATAAATTTGATTTTAATGTTACTAAAGTTTTAAATAAAATAATTTAATTTCAGCTTAATTTATTATGTTATATTTAAAATTAGATAAATAGATAATTAAAAACATAGCATAAATAATCAAAAATTAATATTGATTTATATCATTTAAATTTAAACTAGAAATAAGTTATTTATTCTTAATATTTAGCTTAAAATCAAAATTTTTAAATAAAGTTTTTAGCATAAGTTTATTTTTTGAATTTTATATATTAAAAAGATTTAAAAACTTGCCATAAACAAATCAAATTCAATAATATTCTTATAAGCTAAAATAAATTTGAAAAACATATTTAAAAATTCAGATATAATAAATTAGATATTAATATTTATATTTTTAATTTATTAATTATTTTTATGGGTAAAAACAAAATAGTTAAGTTTTATAATTTAATTAAATATTAATTAATGCTTTATGTAAATGGATATAATATTAATAAAATTTAAATTTAACAAAAATAAATTATTTATATATCAAAAAATTTTTAAAATTTAAAATAAACAATTAAATATTAGTTATGTTTATATATTATTAAATTAAAAAACTTCCATCAATTTTTTTTTAAAAAAAGTATTTAATTTTATGGGAAAAACATATTTAAAAATTCAGATATAATAAATTAGATATTAATATTTATATTTTTAATTTATTAATTATTTTTATAGGTAAAAACAAAATAGTTAAGGTTTATAATTTAATTAAATATTAATTAATGCTTTATGTAAATGGATATAATGTTAATAAAATTTAAATTTAACAAAAATAAATTATTCATATATCAAAAAATTTTTAAAATTTAAAACAAACAATTAAATAGTAGTTATTTTTAAATATTATTAAATTAAAAAACTTCCATATAACAAAAAATTTCGATTGCAATTTCTAATAAATTACTATAATATTGTTTCTATAAGTTTTGTTTTTAGTTTTAAATAATGTTTAAAAAGGTGGATGTTATGAAAATATATAATACTCTAACAAGAAAGGAAGAAGAGTTTGTTCCAATAAAAAAAAATGAAATTAATATGTATGTTTGTGGTCCCACTGTATATGATTTAATACATATAGGAAATGCAAGACCAATTATAATATTTGATTGTTTTAGAAGATATCTTGAATATTTAGGATATAAGGTGAATTATGTTCAAAACTTCACCGATGTAGACGATAAAATAATAAATAGAGCAAACAAAGAAGGAAAAGATTCTAAAGAAATTTCGGAAAAATATATTAAAGAATATTATAAAGATGTTGAAAATTTAAATGTTAAAAAACCAACATTTGCTCCAAAGGTTACAGAACACATAGATGTTATTATTAAGCTAATAGAAAAAATTTTGGAAAATAAACATGGTTATGTTGTTGATGGCAACGTTTATTTTAGTGCTGCTTCTTTTAAAGATTATGGAAAGCTTTCAAATATGCCAATTGAAGAGTTAGAAAGCGGGGAAGATGTTAATTCAAAAGATTTAAAAAAAAGTAAATTAGATTTTGCATTATGGAAAGCAGCAAAAGAAAATGAACCTTTTTGGGAATCTCCATGGGGAAGAGGAAGGCCAGGTTGGCATATTGAATGTTCTGCTATGTCTCAGCACTATTTAGGAGAAACGCTAGATATTCATTGTGGCGGAATAGATTTAATTTTTCCTCATCATGAAAACGAAATAGCTCAAAGCGAATCTGCAACAAACAAAAAATTTGCTAACTATTGGATGCATAATGGGCATGTTAAAATAGATGGAAAGAAGATGTCTAAATCTTTGGGAAATTTTTTCACAGTTAGGGAAATATGCGAAAAATATGGTTATGAACCGCTTAGATTTTTAATTGTTAGTTCATACTATAAAACCCCAATTAATTTCACAAAAGACAGTTTAAATCAAAGCAAAGCTTGCCTACAAAGGATGTGTAACTTTAAAAAAAACATAGATTTTTTAATAGAAAAAGCAAAAGAAGGTGATGAAAAAGAAAGTTTAAAAAAAGAAATAAAAAAATTTGAGGAAGATTTTTTTTCTGCACTGAATAAAGACTTTAACACTGCTGATGCTGTTTCAAATTTATTTATGTTTATTAGGTTTGTTAATGGAGTTTTAAAGCAAGAAGAAGATGTTTCAAAGGCCTTTTTGGTTGATGTTAAAGAAAAATTTTTAAAATTTATAGAAATTTTAGGCATAGTAACGGACAAAAGTTGCTATACTATTCCAGAGGAAGTTTTAATAATTAATGAAAAAAGGCAAAAAGCAAGGAAAGAAAAAAATTTCGAACTGGCAGATAAATTAAGGGAAGAGATAAATAGTTTAGGTTATATTGTTGAAGAAACAAGAAATGGGACGAAAATTTATAAAAAAGAAAAATAAGCCTAAAATAAATACAAATAAAATGTTTTTTAAATAGGAGGAAATAATCATATGAAATTCAAAAAATTAGTTTTAGCTCTTTTAATGTTTTGTTTTGCTATAACTTTAGGAGGATGTGGATGTTCTAAAGAAAAGGAAAAAGGAAAAGAAACTAGTGAAGAATCTAAAAACAAAGATGAATCGAAAAACAAATTAGGAAGTTATGTAACAACAGGGGTTGTTAAAAATCAGTTAGACAAACCAGCAAAAGGTGAAGAAATTGTTACTATGAATGTTAAAAACTTCGGAACGGTTAAGTTTAGGCTTTTCCCGGAAGTTGCTCCAAATGCTGTTAAAAACTTTAAGCAGTTTATAAAAGATGGCCGCTATAACGGTTCAACATTCCACAGAGTAATAAAAGGATTTATGATTCAAGCAGGAAAAGAAGCAGATGAAAAAGGAGAAAAGGTTCAAAGCCAGATTGAATTAAACCCAACAGTTCACCATCTAAACGGAGCTTTGTGTTTAGCAAGGTCATATGATAAAAATAAAGGGCAGGGCTGTCAATTCTATGTTGTTAGCAGCGATGAAGGAAAAAAAGCAGACTTTAATGCAATTAAAGAAAAAACAAATGCAAGCTACAAAGCAGATGGAATAGACATTAAAATTGACTTTGATGAAGCAACACAAAAGCTATATAAAGAACACGGAGGCTCTCCAAGTTTAGACGGGCTATATACGGTTTTTGGTCAGGTTATTGAAGGAATGGAAGTTGTTAACAAAATTGCAGATGTTCCTAAAAAATCTAAAGAAGAAGCACAAAAAAGTGGAGAAGACAACCAAGAAGAAAACAGTGTTCCAAAAGATCCAGTAGTTATAGAAAAAATGGAAGTAACAACTTTTTAAAAACTAATTAAAGCGGGTTTATGATATGGCGAATAAACAAAAATATGATGATGATAGTATTAAGTCCTTAAAAGGTGCACAAAGGGTGCGCAAAAGGCCGGGAGTTATTTTTGGCTCAGACGGCCTTGAAGGATGTGAACATAGTTTTTTTGAAATTTTATCAAACTCAATAGATGAAGCAAGAGAAGGGTTTGGAAAAGAAATAATAGTAACAAAATTTGATGATGGATCTATAGAAGTTAAAGATTTTGGAAGGGGAATTCCTGTTGGATTTAACAAATCGGAAGATAGATATAACTGGGAGCTTATTTTTTGTGAACTATATGCAGGAGGAAAATATAACACAAATAAAGGGTTTAACTACAACTATTCTTTAGGATTAAATGGTTTAGGGCTTTGTGCCACGCAATATTCTTCGGAATATATGGATGTTTTAATAAAAAGAGATGGGCAAGAAAATGTTTTACATTTTGAGCATGGAGAAAATGTTGGAGGGCTAAAAAGCAAGAAAACAAAAGATAAAGAAACAGGAACAACAATAAAGTGGAAGCCAGATCTAGAAGTTTTCACAGAAATTGAGATTCCAATTGAATATTTTAAAGATGTTTTAAAAAGGCAGGCAATTGTTAATAGAGGGCTTTTGTTTAAACTAAAACATAACGAAGAAACTTTAGAGTTTTTCTACAAAGATGGAATAACGGATTATGTTAAAGAAGTTGCAAGCGATGAACCACTTTCTAAGGTTGTTTATTTTAAAGCTGAAAAAGAAGGAAGAGACAGAAAAGACAAAGAAGACTATAAGGTCTTGTTGTCTTGTGCTTTTTGTTTTTCAAACAAGGTTAAGTTAATTGAATATTACCATAATTCTAGTTTTTTAGAACATGGAGGAGTGCCTGAAAAAGCTTTAAAGCAGGCATTTGTTTCAAAAATACATGCATACTTAAAAGATAATGGAAAATATAACAAAAACGAGAGCAAAATTAGTTTTGTGGACATAGAAGAAAGTTTGGTTTTTGTTTCTTCTTCATTTTCAACGCAAACTTCATATGAAAACCAAACCAAAAAAGCAATAACAAATAGTTTTATATATGAAGCAATGCTTGAGTTTTTAAAACATAATTTAGAGATATTTTTTATAGAAAACCCAGAAGAAATAGAAAAAATAGCAAAACAACTTTTAATAAATAAAAGGAGTAGAGAAAAGGCCGAAAAAACCAGGTTAAACCTAAAAAAAACCTTGGTTGGAAGTGTTGACTTGGTTAACAGAATTCAAAAGTTTGTTGATTGCAGAAGCAAAGATAGAGATAAAAGAGAGCTTTTTATAGTTGAAGGAGATTCGGCACTAGGAGCTTGCAAACAAAGTAGAGATGCAAATTTTCAGGCCATAATCCCAGTTAGAGGAAAAATTTTAAATTGTTTAAAATCCGATTATGATAAGATATTTAAAAACGAAATAATTAGAGATTTAATAAAGGTTTTAGGATGTGGAGTTGAAGTTAAAAATAAGTTTAGCAAAGATTTTTCTAACTTTAATTTAGATGGACTCCGTTGGAATAAAATAATTATATGCACAGATGCTGATGTTGATGGATTTCAAATTAGAACGTTAATTTTAACGATGCTATATCGGCTAACTCCTGGTTTAATACAAAAAGGATATGTTTATTTAGCGCTTTCTCCTTTGTTTGAAATAGAAACAAAGAAGAAAAAATATTTTGCATATAATGAGGAAGAAAAGGTTAAAATTTTGGATATGTTAAAAAAAGAAAAGAAAAGTTTTGAAATAAATAGATCAAAAGGGCTTGGGGAAAATGAACCAGATATGATGTGGCAAACAACAATGTGCCCTCAAACAAGAAGGTTAATTAAAGTGACTCCTGAGCAGGAAGAAAAAACAAAAAATATGTTTAATTTAATGCTTGGAGATGATTTGCAAGGCAGAAAAGATTTCATTTCAAAATTTGGAGTAAAATATATTTCACAAGCAGATGTTTCATAAAAAATTTGTAGTTGAATTAATTTAATGGTTTAAAAAAGCATATAATATCTTAAAAAATTTGAATTGAGGAGAAAGATGAAGAAGAAACCAACCGAGAAGAAACAAACAGGGCTTTTAAATGCATATATAGAGTCAGCTGGAGTTGTTGAAAAAGAACCAATAACAAAGATGCTGGAAAAAAACTATATGCCATATGCTATGAGTGTTATTCTATCAAGAGCGTTGCCGCAAATTGATGGTTTTAAACCTTCTCATAGAAAGCTTTTATATACTATGTATAATATGGGGTTGTTAAAAGGAAAGCTCACAAAAAGTGCTAACATAGTGGGGGCTACAATGAAGCTAAACCCACATGGAGATTCTGCAATATATGAAACCATGGTGCGGTTGTCACGAGGGTATGAAGCGCTTTTACATCCTTATGTTGAAAGCAAAGGAAATTTTGGAAAGTTCTATTCAAGGGATATGGCATATGCAGCATCAAGATATACAGAAGCAAAACTTTCTTTAATATGTGAAGATATATTTGATGATATAGATAAAGACTCTGTTGAGTTTGTTCCAAATTACGATAACACCTTAAAAGAGCCATCGTTGCTTCCGGTTAAGTTTCCTTCTATTTTGGTTAATTCTAATGTTGGAATTGCGGTTTCTATGGCTTCTTCTATTTGCCCGTTTAATTTGGTTGAAGTATGTAAAACGGCAATTAAAATAATAAAGAACGAAAAATTTAAAATTTTGGATGTTTTAAAAGGGCCTGATTTTCCTGGTGGTGGATTTTTAATTAAGGATGATGAGGCGTTTTTGAAAATATATAAAACAGGTAGAGGATCTTTTAAAATTCGCAGCAAATATAACATAGATAAAGAAAATGGATGCATAGATATAACGCAAATTCCATACACAACAACAGTTGAAGCAATAATAGATAAGATAATTTCTTTAATAAAGCAGAACAAAATAAAGGAAATATCCGACATCAGAGATGAAACAGATTTAAATGGATTAAAAATAACAATAGATTTAAAAAGGGGAGCTAATGCTAAAAGTTTGATGACTAAGCTTTTTAAATATACTCCTTTGGAAGATTCATATGCATGTAACTTTAATATTTTAGTTGATGGAACCCCAAAGGTTATGGGGGTTAAAGAAATTCTTGTAAACTGGCAGCAATTCAGGCAAGAATGTGTTAAAAGAAGAACAAAATATGAACTGCAAAAAAAAGAAAAGAAGTTGCATTTAATAGAAGGGCTTAATAAAATTCTTTTAGATATTGATCGAGCAATAAAAATAATTAGAAAAACAGAAAGAGATGACGAAGTTATTAAAAATTTAATGGAGGGTTTTTCAATAGATGAGGTGCAAGCTGAATATGTTGCACAAATTCGTTTAAGGCATTTAAATAAGCAATATATTTTAGATAGGGTTAAAGAAAAGGAAGATTTAATTAAAGAGATAGAAAAGTTAAATAAAATTTTAAAGAGTGAAAAAGAAATAAACAAAATAATATGCAGTGAATTAGAACAAACAATAAAAAAATATGGCAAGCCAAGAAACACAATGTTTTTGTATTCTGTTGAAGAGGAAGAAGAAACTAAAGAAGAAGAAAATAAAAGTTTTTATGTTAATTTATTTGTTACAAGGGCGGGATATCTAAAAAAAATAACAGCGCAATCGTTAAGACTTAGTCATGAGCAAAAGTTAAAAGAAAAAGATAAAATATGTTTGCAAGGAGAAGTTTTAAATGATGTTGATGTTTTGTTTTTCACAGATAAAGGCAGGATGTATCGGGTGAATTTAAAAGAAATTAAAGAAAATAAAGCTAGTTCTTTAGGTGAATATATGCCGGCTTATTTTAAGTTTGATGATGATGAAAAAATAGTAAAGGTTATATATACCAAAGACTATGAAGGGAATTTATTGTTTTTTTATAAAAATGGAAAGGTTTCAAAGGTTTCTTTTTCTTCATATAAAACAAACCGAAAAAAACTTCTAACGGCTTTTTCAAAAGATTTTGAACTTGTTTCTTTATTTTTAGAAAAAGAAGAAAGAAACTATATGATGCGCTCTAACAATGAAAAGGCAATTGTTGTTAGCTCTTCTTTGGCTGAAGTAAAGAGCAAAAAAGATTCAAAAGGTGTTTCTTTTTTGCGGTTGAACAAAGGTTGTGTTTTAAAGTCTGTTAGTTTGGTTGAAGAAAAGGATTTGAAAAATTTAAAAAAGTTTGTTGTTGAAAAAATTCCAAGCAGTGGAAAGGTTGTTTCAACTCAGCTTAGTTTAAATGAGGGTTAATTATTATTAATTGTTTTTAATTTATTTAAAGATTAATAAAAATTTTTTTGTTAAGATATTTAAAATTGTGATAATAAATATATTTTTATATTAAATTATTTTTTGTAATAGAAATTTTATTTTTAATTGAAATGGTTTACTTAAGTTTTTAATATGTTTTAAAATATATTGCCTAACATAAATTTAATTTTATAAATGTTTTTCAGATTTAAAGTTTAATAAAAATTTTATTTAGATATTGTTATTTTTTATGTATTTTAGCTAATTTTTTAAAAATTTAAAATTCAAATTTAATAAAAATATATTAATAAATTGTTTTGAAAATATTATAAAAATTTTTTTGTTAAGATATTTAAAATTGTGATAATAAATATATTTTTATATTAATTTAATTATTTTTTGTAATAGAAATTTTATTTTTAATTGAAATGGTTTACTTAAGTTTTTAATATGTTTTAAAATATATTGTCTAACATAAATTTAATTCTATAAATGTTTTTCAAATTTAAAGATTAATAAAAATTTTATTCATATATCGTTATTTTTTATGTATTTTAGCTAATTTTTTAAAAACTTAAAAATATTAACAATTTAAAATTCAAATTTAATAAAAATATATTAATAAATTGTTTTAAAATTATTTATAAATTTGTTTCTTAGAATATTTAAAATAGTTATTTAAATTATTTTTTGTAATAGAAATTAATTATATAGTAGGGTGATGTTAAATTAATTAGTTTTTAATAAGAATATATTAATAAATTGTTTTAAAATTATTTATAAATTTGTTTCTTAAAATATTTAAAATAGTTATTTAAATTATTTGTTTATAATAGAAATTAATTATATAGTAGGGTGATGTTAAATTAATTAGTTTTTAATAAAAATATATTAATAAATTGTTTCAAAATTATTTATAAATTTGTTTCTTAAAATATTTAAAATAGTTATTTAAATTATTTGTTTATGATAGAAATTAATTATATAGTAGGGTGATGTTAAATTATTATAATATAAAAAAACAAACAAAAAACTGCCTCTTTTAAAGAAGCAGTTTTTTTTAATTTATTGTTTTTACATATTATCTACTTTGCTCATATGTTCAATTAAATTTAATGTTTTGTTGCTGTAACCCCACTCGTTGTCATACCAAGAAACAAGTTTAACAAAGTTAGAGTTCAACATAATTCCAGCCTTTTCATCAAATATTGAAGTGTGAGGGTCTCCTAAAAAGTCTGATGAAACAACCATTTCATCGGTGTAACCCAAAATTCCTTTTAGTTCACCTTCAGAAGCTTTTTTTATTGCAGCACATATTTCTTCATATGTTGTTGATTTTTCTAGCCTTACTGTTAAATCAACAACCGACACATCTAAAGTGGGAACACGCATAGACATTCCGGTTAATTTTCCTTCCATTTGTGGCAAAACCAAAGCACAAGCTTTTGCTGCTCCTGTTGTTGAAGGAATTATGTTTCCTGCTGCTGCTCTTCCTCCTCTCCAGTCTTTTTTAGAAGAACTATCAACAGTTTTTTGCGTTCCTGTTGTTGAGTGAACTGTTGTCATCAAACCTTCAATTATTTTAAAGTTTTCATCAACAACCTTAACAAGAGGTGCTAAACAGTTTGTTGTGCAAGAAGCATTTGAAACAACTGTATATTCTTTTTTATATTTATCAAGGTTAACCCCACAAACAAATGTTGGAGTTTCTTTATCTTTAGCAGGAGCAGAAATAACAACCTTTTTTGCTCCTCCTTTCAAATGTTGTGATGCTTTTTCTGTTGTACAAAAAACACCTGTTGATTCAACAACATAGGAAGTGTTTAAATCCCCCCATGGAATTTGATTTGGTTCCATCTTATCAAAAAATTTTATCTCTTTTCCGTCTATTATAATTGAATCGCTAGTTGATTTAACTTCTTTACAAAATCTTCCGTGTACTGTGTCATATTTTAACATATAAGCACAATAATCAGGTGTCATGAAAGGATCGTTAATTGCGGTGAATTCTATATTTTTGTTTTCTAGTCCTGCTCTGAAAACTAATCGGCCAATTCGTCCAAAGCCGTTAATTCCAACTCGTATTGCCATTTTTAAACCTCCAAATATAATCAAATCATTAGTAATACTCAAAATACAAGTATTAAAAATAAACACTTTGTGACTATATATTAAAAAGTATACAGTCTATTGAATTAGGCAAAATTTAATGTTTAATGCCCTAATCTTCTGCATTGTACCACCTTTTTATTTTTTTTACAAGTTTTTTTAAAAAAATTTTTTAAATTTTTTATTTTTTGTTATTTTAATTAATTAAAATTTTTTAGAAGGTGTTATGAAATTACTCATATTAAATATTTAATTTAATTATATTTTTAACGTCAGAAGATAGAATAATTGAATTAAATATTTGATATGATTGTTTTAAATATTTAGAATTTTTTTACAAATAAAATTTAATATGTAGATTAGATTATATTTAAATTAAAAAATATGATTGAAATTTTGTAATAAAATAAGTTTAGTTTTTAATTTTAATTTAAAAGTGTAATTAAAAATTTATGTGGGTTATTAAAATAAATGACTTTAAAATATTTTAAATCAAATAAAATCATCTAAAATTTTGTTAGATATTTGAGGAGATTATTTTAATATTTAGATTTATGTTTTATATTTTTTAAACTAATCATTTTTTATTAATAACAAATTTTATTAAATTTAATTTTAAAATATTTAAATTTGTCATTTTAGTAATTTTTTTAATAATAACGATAATGTCTAATATATTTATGATAATTTAATGACAAAGTGTTTTATAAAGAGCTTAATAAAAAAATCAAAATTTCATTGGTTTTATAAGTTTGTTTTGTAGAACATTGTAGTAATTTTTATTAGATTAAGTTTTTTTAATTTATCTAACTAAAAATTTTAATTTTAGTTAGGTTATAATAAAAATACTGCAGAATAAATATAAAAACTAATTTTAGGAATAATATTTTTAAAAATATATATCTATGTTTAAATTTAGTAATAGTAATCTAAATGTAGATGGATTGTTGCAACAGTGTTTTATATGCTTTAATGTCAAATTTGTTATTTAATTTTTTAGTTAAAATTTGAAATTAATAAGGCTTTATATATGTTAAATATATATTTTTAAGGTAATATTAAATTTTAAATAATATAAAAAGCTATATCAAAAATAATTAAAATTTTTTATGTTGAAATTTATTAAAAGTTTATATTAATTTTTGTTTAATTTTTTAAGAAATCAAATTTAGAATAAGGTTTTTTAGAAGTCTTTATTATTTTTCTATTTTGTGTTTTAATCCGCTTAATGTAAAATTTTAATATATTTTCACAAATTAATAATTTTTAATTTTATTAATTTTTTATAAATTTTTAATATTTTTGTTATGTTAAAATATTAAAATAATTTATTAGTGTTTTGTTATGTAGTCAATAAAAAAATTGAAGTTGTTATTTTTTAAATATACAAATAAATTTTCACATAAGCAAATTTTTTTTATTTTTTTGTTATTTAGTTTTTACTATGTTTATGTTTTTCAAATTAATAAATTAAACTAATCAAAAATTTTAATTTGTTTTCATATTATTAAATTATTTGATTTTAAGAATATTAATAAAATAAATTAAAAAAAATATTGAGTTTTAGATATTAATTTGTTTTATATATTTTAACTTGAAATAAATTTTATTTTTGAAATAAAAGGGTTTATGGCAAATTTATGTTATAATATATCAAAAAAAATAAATTTTGCAAGGTTTTTATAGAAAAATATTAAAACTTAAAAAAATTTAAAATATTGTAAAATACTATGGTATCTGATAAAAAACGGTTTTTTAATTCATTAAAATTATAAATGTTTTCATTGTTAACAAATTACGACAGAATTCTTTTGACATCGCAAAACGACTAACCTATAATTTTGTTACGACTTATGTCGATTGATAGTGCTTAACACCAGTAATACCAGGGATTTTTAAAAAAAGAAAGGAAGATTGAAATGGAAAAAGCAGAAAAATTAAATTTAGTAAATGAATTTTATGATGGTTTAAAAACGCCAGTTTTTTATTGCAGTAAGAAAAAGGCTCTTTGGCAAAACAAAGCAGCAGACAGATTTGTTAAAAACAAAAGATTAATAAAAAGAATTTTAGAGTTAAATTTTAAAAATGGGGAAGGAAAAGAAAATTTCATTTTTGAAGGGAGAAGATATGAGGCAACCATTAGGCCTTTTAACGATTGTTTTTTTGTTGAAATTTTTGAGGAAAACGCTAATACAGCAAACCTAATACGAAAATTTTATGATAGGTTAAAAACACCAGTTTTTTTATGTAGAGGAAGCAATGTTATATGGCATAATGTTTCTGCAACAGAATATTTTAAAAACTTTAAATTAAAACAAACAATTTTGCAGTTTAAAGATTGCAAAGAAGAAAAAAAGGAATCTTTTATTTGTAATGATTATTTTTATAAAGCATATATTAGACCTTTTGAAGATTCATATTACGTTGAAATAATTGAGGAACAGCCAGTTGGATTTAATGTTAAAAAAGAGCAATTAGCTCAACCTAATGAAGTTTTAGAATCGGAAGTTTTAGACAATATTGCTAGAAGTGTTGTTCATGATATTTCACAAGCATTATCTCAGATTAGCGAAATTTTAGAAAAAAATGACAATTTTGCGGGTTTAAAGTTTGTTGACATAATTCTAAAAAGAATGTATAGTTTTATCAGAGCAACGAATTTATGTTACGAATATGAAATATTGCTTCAAGAAAAAGATAATATGAACGCAGAAATTGTTGATATATTTGTTGAAATTGATGCTTTGTGTTCTGCAATTAAGTCTTTGATGGGTAAATCACAAATTTCTTTTGAGTGGGATGTTCCGGATGATAAAATATTTTGTGATATAGATATGCATAAATTAGGGTTTGCATTGTTTCACATAATTTGTAATTCATATCGTTTTTCATCACCAGGAAGCGAAATAAAAGTTGTTGCAAGGCTTGATGAATATAATTTTATAAAAATTGATGTTTATGATAATGGAGTTGGAATATCAAAAGAAATATCAGACAAGATTTTAAAACCATTTTTCTCACGCGATGAAAAAAGCGGAGATATTGCAGGAGTTGGGCTTGGTTTAACATATGTTGGGCTTTTTGCAGATAAAGTGAATGGAACTCTTAATATCACTCCTTTAGAAAAAGGAACTAAAGTTTCACTTTCGATGCCTATAGTTCCGCTTTCGGATGTTATGGGGCTTTCGTCTCACATTGTAAATTATGGTGATGGGAAATATGATAATATGGTTCTCACTTTAATTGGGGATTTAGATAGACATGAACAAACTAAGCAAGATGTTAGCAAACACGAACAAAAGATAAAAGTTTAAGGAGAAAAATAAAGTATGTCGGTTAAATATATTTTCATAACTGGAGGGGTTGTTTCTGGGCTTGGGAAAGGAATAACAGCAGCGTCTTTAGGAAGACTTTTAAAAAACAGGGGGTATGGTGTAACCATTAAAAAGTTCGACCCATACATAAACGTAGATTCAGGTACTATGAATCCATATCAACATGGAGAGGTTTTTGTAACCGACGATGGGGCAGAAACAGATTTAGACCTTGGACATTACGAAAGATTTATTGATAAAGATCTTTTTAAAGAATCTAATGTAACAACGGGTAAGTTATATTGGAATGTTATAAACAAAGAGCGAAATGGAGATTTTTTAGGTGCAACCGTTCAGGTTATTCCGCATATAACCGACGAAATAAAGGCTAATATATATAATATAAAGCATGAAGAAGGAAAGAAAGATAATATAGTAATCATAGAAATTGGAGGAACTGTTGGGGATATTGAAAGTCAACCTTTTTTGGAAGCAATAAGGCAAATTGGGGTTGAAAAAATGGGTGATGTTTTATATATACACCTAACATTAATTCCAACTGTTCCTGGCTCTTTAGAGCTAAAGTCTAAGCCAACGCAGCATTCTGTTAAAGAGCTTCTTTCTTTAGGGATTCAACCAAACATAATAGTTTGTAGAAGTGATTATAAAATAAATAAATCCACACTAGAAAAGATTAGTTTATTTTGTAATGTTAAAAAAGAGGATGTTATAGAAAATTTAACTGCGTCTTCAATATATGAAGTTCCAATTTTATTAGAAAACAGTGGACTTTGTAGAAGGGTTTGCAAAAATTTAAATTTAGAAGAACAAGAACCAGATAATAAAAAGTGGGAAGAGATGTTAAATAGGCAAAAAGCTGCTAAAAAAGAGGTTATAATAGGGCTTGTTGGAAAATATGTTAAGCTTTTAGATGCATATATATCTGTTGTTGAAGCTTTAAATCATGGTGGAATTTATAATGATGTTAAGGTTAAAATAAAATATATAAATTCCGAAAATTTTAAAGATAGTGGGTTTGAAGAAAGTTTAGCTGAATGTGATGGAATTTTAATACCCGGTGGATTTGGAGATAGAGGAATTGAAGGGATGATTAAAGCAGCGAGGTATTGCAGAGAGAATAAAAAGCCTTGTTTTGGAATATGTCTTGGAATGCAGATTATGGTTATAGAATATTTTAGAAATGTTGTTGGGTTTGATGATGCTAATTCTCGTGAGTTTGATGAATTATCAAAACACAAAGTTATTGATATAATGCAAGAACAAAAGAAAACTAACAAAAAGGGAGGAACCATGAGACTTGGAGCATATCCTTGCAAATTAGTCGATAAAAGTTTAGTTGAAAAGATATATGGGGAAAGTTTAATATATGAAAGGCATAGGCATAGGTATGAATTTAACAATGAATATAGGGAGTGTTTAAAAGGTTTAGATTTAAAAATTGTTGGGATGTCGCCTGATGAAAAGCTTGTTGAGATGGTTGAATTAAAAAATCATAGTTGGTATGTTGGGGTTCAGTTTCATCCAGAGTTTAAATCAAGACCAAATAGGCCGCATCCTTTGTTTTTTAATTTTATTAAGGCATCATTAGAAACTAAAAAATAATAATGTAGAAGGTTTTATTGAGGTTTTGATGTGCCACTTGGTGGAAAGATTTATTATATTGGTTAAGTTTTTTAGTGTTTGAAGTATTTGTTTTTTATATATGTAAAAAGATATGTTTATTTAAAAATGTTAAATTAATGGATTTTTTAAGACTACCATTTTAAAAGGAGAATGATATGAATTAAAAACTAGAAATTTTATTTTTATAGCAAAATAGCTATCAAGCTTTTTAGAAGATAAAAAGTTTGTTTTTTATATATTAAAAAGATATGTTTATTTAAAAATGTTAAATTAATGGATTTTTTAAGACTGCCATTTTAAAAGGATAATGATAGGAATTAAAAACTAGAAATTTTGTTTTTATAGTAAAATAGCTATCAAGCTTTTTAGAAGATAAAAAGTTTGTTTTTTATATATGTAAAAAGATATGTTTATTTAAAAATGTTAAATTAATGGATTTTTTAAGACTACCATTTTAAAAGGAGAATGATATGAATTAAAATAGTTATCAAGCTTTTTAGAAGATAAAAAGTTTGTTTTTTTAAGGGACTACAATTTAGTTTAATATTACTGAAAAAAATTAGGTATATGGTTTTAAATTAATTAAAAAGGTTTTGTTTGAAAATTATGCAAAAGAAAAATCTATTTTACCCAAAGAAACATTAACATTTTTCACAATAACTTCAACTTTTTGGCCTATTTCATAACTTTTCTTTTTGTCTTTAGAAACAAATTTTAAATTGTCGGAAAATATAAATTCATTGCCTAATTCTCTTAAACCTATAAAACCTTCCACTGTGTTTTCTAACAAAACAAAAATTCCGCGATCTATAATAGAACTAATTTCTCCTTTAAATTTTTCACCTATTCTATCTTTTAAAAATTCCGCTTTAAAGCAATCAACACAACTTCTTTCAATTGAAATTGCTTTTTTTTCGGCTTTGGAAGAAGATTTTGCCGCTTTTTTAACATATTTTTTATATTTTAAATTTAAAGAATCTAAATCAGAATTTTTAATATATTCCGATAGAATTCTGTGGATTAAAAGATCGGGATATCTTCGAATTGGAGATGTAAAATGTGTATATTTTTTTAGTGCCAACCCAAAATGGCCAATTGGTGTTTCTTTATATTCAGCTTTTTCCATACTGCGTAAAATGTTTATGTTTAAAATGGAAAATAATTTAGTATCTTTATATTCTTTTAAAATGTTGCTTAAAACATATGGTTTAATTGGCGGGTTTAATTCACTAGAAGGAATTTGTAGTTTTTTTAGTAGTTCTTTTAATGCAAAAACCTTTTCGGATTTTGGAGCTTCGTGAACACGATAGATAAATGGAAGTTTTTTTTCAATTGCAAATGTTGCAACAGCAGTGTTTGCCAAAATCATAAATTCTTCTATTATTTCTTCTGCAATTCCACTCTTTTTTTCTTCAACAGATATTGTTTTTTCGTTTTCGTCTAGTTTTATAATGCTTTCTTTTGTTATTATTTCAACGGCATTTCTTTTAATTTTGTTGTTTTTTAAAATTAAATATAATTCATGCATTATTTCTATTTTTTCTAAAACTGGTTTATATTTTTCAAAATATAAACTGTTTTCTTTTTTTTCTAATATATCGTTAATTTCTTCATAAACACCTTTTATTTTAGAAGATATTATTGTTTTTTTTAGTTTAAAATCTAAAACTTTGCCGGTTAAATCTAGTTTTAAAATAACCGAAAAAGAGAGTTTTTTTTCATTAGGGTTTAAAGAACAAAGATCGCACGAAAGTTCATTAGGAAGCATTGGAACAACCTTGTTAGCATAATAAATTGAAGTTCCTCTTTTTTTTGCTTCTTGATCTACTATTCCAAATGGTTTAACAAAATGAGAAACATCTGCAATGTGAACCCCTAAAATATAGTGATCCTTAAATTTTTCAATAGAAACAGCATCGTCTAAATCTTTTGCAGTTATGCCGTCTATTGTAAATATTGTTTTTTCTGTTAAATCTTCTCTTTTTTCAAAGTCTTTTTTTGTTATTTTTTCTTTTAATTTTTTAGCTTCTTTTATAATAGAATCTTCAAAAGAAAAAGAAACCCCCAAAGACAGAGCAATCGCATCAGCACAATTAGAAGCTTTTAAAGAAGTTTTGCAGTTTTTTAAAATAGTGCAAATAATTTCTTGATATTTAACACTGCGTTTAAAAATTTTCACAACAACCTTGTCGTAAACACTAAGGCCTTTTTCATCAGATTTTTTAATTTTAAACAAACTTTTTGAAAAGCTATCTGGTTTTAAATAAAATTTACCTTGTTTTTTTATAACAATGCCAGTGAAACTATCTTTTGTTTCTTCAATTATTTTTTCTATTTTTGCTTCTTCTAGATGTTTTTCACCAGTGTTTCTATAAACGGTTTTTAGCGCAAAAGCAACATCTCCACAAAGAGCACCTTTTGAAAATTTCTTTAAAATCAAAACTTTTGTGGAATCTTTTAACTTTTCTGCTATTATAAAACCATTGCAGTCTTTAGTAACCAAAACCTTAAAAAAGCCTAATTTCTCCGGCAAGAAAAACTTTTCTTTTTTCTTAATTAGTTTATTTTTTTTAACTAATTTAGAAACCATATCCCTAATTTTTTTTCTTTCTATGTTATTAAAAGTTGAATATAGTTCCTCTAAAGAAATTTCTCCTTTTTTATTTTTTTTTAAAGCTTTTAAAATTTTATCTTTCATATAAATTTATTTTGATTTAGACACAATGGCAAGAATGTTTGTTGCTATAACTATTAGGAAAAAAACAATCGCAAAAAATGTTGTTGCCCTTTTTAATCTTGCATCTTTTGTTCTGTTTCCTCCTGTGTTTAAAAAAGATTCAGAACTTCCTCCTTGAATTGCCCCAGAAAGACCATTGTCTTTTCCTTCTTGCAAAAGAACAACAAATATCAAAAAAAATCCAGCAATTAAAAGAGAAACTCCAAAAATAATTTCTAAAACAGACATTTTAATTTCCACAGCAATTTATACCTCCAGTTTAATACTATAAATAATGTTTATATTATATATTATTTTATGTTAATTTTCAAGTTAAATAGAAATATATTTGATTTTAATTATAAGATCAATTGTATAATATTATATAAATTCAACTTATAGTATAAAAACAAAACTATAGTTTAAGTTTTTTTATATGATTTACAAAAACTATTTTTAACATAATATATTAGTTTAAGAAATTTATAATAGATGATATAAAGAAAAACAACATATAAAAGTTTTATATAATTTTAAGACTATAGTTTAATTAACGCTTAAAAATATATTTTTAGAATATAAATTAGTGTGGACATAACTTCAAAAATTTAATATATTATTACTTTTTGTTTATTTAAAAATAAATTATTAACTTTAAAAATAAACAAAACTCTATAATATTATTTTATTAAAAAATTAGAATTAGTAGGAGTATATATCCAGAGGAATAATATAAAATTTTTTATGTCTACTCAAAATAATTAAGTATATTAATATTAAAAAATCTATTTGTTATTTATTTAAATTTAAAACAAATAAAAAGTAGAAAAACAACATATAAAAGTTTTATATAATTTTAAAACTATAGTTTAATTAGTGCTTAGAAGATATATTTTTAGAATATAAATTAGTGTGGACATAACTTCAAAAATTTAATATATTATTACTTTTATGTTTATTTAAAAATAAATTATTAATTTAAAAAACAAACAAAACTCTATAATATTATTTTATTAAAAAATTAAAATTATAAGAATATATATTTAGAGGAATAATATAAAATTTTTATGAAATATTGTGAGAGTTTTATTGATTAAAAAACTAATCATTAATTATAGCATATATCTATTAATTTAAAAAATTAAGTATTAGCAACAATGATTAAATCAGTTAAAATTGTTTTTTATAAAAAATTTTTATATATAGTTTATTTTACTGTAAAATATTAATTAAATTTTTAAATGTTTTAATATTTGCTAATAAATAATAAAATTAATAGATTGATTTTAAAAAAACAAAAAAGCCTCATATTTATGAGGCTTAAAATTTAATCACCACAAACATTAAATGGGTCATTTGCAAGTAGTTCACGAGCACGTTCATGCTCAGCCTCACTATCTTCATCTTCCGATTCTTCTTCTTGCTCTTCTTCTTGTTCTTCTTCACTCTCTTCTTCAGATTCTCCTTCTGATTCTTCATATTCATATTCATCGTCTGAGTAAGGAATACAACAAGCTTTGTTAATAAAAACTAAAGGGACAATAACTGCAAGAAATGCTGACAATAAAATGTTAATTTTCTTCATAAAAAAACCTCCTTTTAGATCCTTTCAAACAAATTTTATCAAAAAAGGAAAATTTTTCCAATTTAATTTAGATATAAACATGTCTAAAAAATAATTTTTTTTTAGGTTATAACTATTAAAAAATTTTAGAATAATTTAGAAAACCTACAATTTTTTATGAGATTTTAAAAACATAGTAAAAAACAAATGATAATTGTATTAAAAATTTAAAAAAACAATCTAAATATGAGTTTTCTTTTAAATATATAGTCATTTAAAAATTTATATGGTTTTTCAAATTTTTCAAATTCTATTGGAAATCTAAAGTTTTCAAAATAGTCTTCTTCATAAAGGCAGTTACTAAAATTAGGAATAGTGTTGCTATTTTTAAAAAAAATAAAAATTCCCCCAAATTTTAAGTAAGGGGAAATTTTTAATATTATTTAAAAATGAATGTTGTTTCCTTAGAGCTCTTCAAATTCTTCGAATTCATCGTCTTCTTCTTCCTCTTCTTCATTTTCGTAATCTTTTTTATCATATTCGAAAAATGGCAAAAAGTTTAAAAGGTCAAAACTTGTGAATGTTAAGTGTTTTAAACAGTTTGCAAAAGTCATAAATAGTTCGGTAATTTCAGGAAAATATTCATAAATCTTTTTTAAATGTTTGTTGCTCAATAAAAATTTTCTTTTAAATATATAGTCGTTTAAAAATTTATATGGTTTTTCAAATTTTTCAAATTCTATTGGAAACTTAAAGTTTTCAAAATAGTCTTCTTCATAAAGGCAGTTATTAAAATTTTCGTTTTTGTTTTCGGTGAGAATATCTTTATCATTTAAATCATAATAGTTGTTAAAATATATATTCAAATTATCCTTTTCAAGTAATTTATTAAAATTTGGAAGAGTATTTTTATTTTTTAAAACAATGCGTATTTTTTCTTTTAACTCTTTATATGGTGAATATAATGAATCTAAAAGGTTATATAGGGCACATAATTGCTTATATTTATTATTAAATTTTTCGTTTTTGTTTATTGTGTATGTTTTAAAATTAAAATTTTTATTTTTTTTGATGTATGTTTTAAAGTTTGAAAGTAGCGTTTTGCTGTGACCTAAAAATCTTGTTATTCCAATAACAAAAAGACATATTTCTTTGTCAAAATTTTTAGTTTTTTCATGAATTTTGTAATAAATATTTTTTGCTATTAAGGCTACTTTTTCGAGCTCATTTAAAAAAGAATCTAAATTTTTTGTTAATATATTTTCAAAATTTTCTTCAAAATTAATTATTCCTTCTTCGTTTAGTTCTTTAATTGGTTTAGAAAGTTTATCTTTAAATTTTTTAACGCTTTCAAATAGATCTTTGCTAAAAAGAGCGTTTTCTAAATATGTTGTGCTATCTTCTCTGTTAATAAAAGAACTAATCATATCAAAATATTTGCTTGGTTTTGTTATATAGTCAAAAAACGATTTATTAATATTAAAATTTGTTCCTTTTTCTTTAAATATTTCTTTATTGTGTTCAATATTTATTAAAAAGGCATATAGAAATTGCAAATATTTTTCTTGTTCTCGAACCGAAATTTCATTGTTATTTTTATTTATGTTAAAAGGAATTTTAATTTTTTCATCATAGTAATTATAATTATCGCTGTAGTCATTGTTATAGACATTATCATATAAAGGAATTATTATTTTATTTCTTTCTCGTATTTTTTTAAGGCCATCTTCAAAATTTTTTAGCATATTTTTATATTGAAATATTGTGTGTTCTATGTTTTCGTTGCTAAAAAAGTAGCTGTCATTTAAATCTTCTTTGTCGACGATATTTAAAAATATATTTAATCTATTTTCTTCTAAGTTTAAAACATGACTTAAAATTTCAAAAGAGACATTATTTTTTATATATTCTGGAACATTTTTGTAGTAGCTATCATAATAAAAAGCAACGTTTTCGGTTAAAGCTTTACAAAGATATAACTTATCTTTAATAGAGTCAATTCTTTCGTTTATTTTAGTTCCATCATGTTCATTTGTTTGTTCAGAAAAGCTTTTTATAATAGATTTTACTAGTTTATCGTTATTAGATTTTTTTTTACTTTTTTTGTTTTTGTTATTTTTCACTTCAATAAAATCAAACTTTGCTATTTGTTTTAATAAATAATTTTTAGCTTTATTTAGTTTATGTTTAAAATATTTATATGTTTCAAAATATATTTTGGATTGGTTGTTTAATATTTTGTCTTCATAAGTTCTATCCTCTATTCCTTCGCATTCTAATTTTTTTATTAGGTTAAAAAGTTTTTGCATTTGTTCGTAGTTTAAAGCAAGGTTTAAAAGGTAGTCTTCTAGTTTATATATTATAGGGCTTGTTGGAGAAAATAAAAAATAGCCATCATTTTTTTCGGATTTTTTAAATTCGTTTTTATATATGCTTTTGTCAATAAAATCCTGAAATTTAAAAATTTTAAATATTGAATTATTTATAATGTTCATCAAATATTCTATTTCGGCTATTTTATCCATGCTATATATACTTAATTGTTTTTTTAATTCTTCTTGTAGCTCAAATGGTTTTTCTTTGTTTTCTTTAAATGTTTTTATTAATTCACAGTAAGTTTTAGATATTTCTTTTGTTGAAAGAGGGCTATTTAGTAGTTTTAAAGAATTGTAGTTTGTTTTATGTACTAGGTTTTTGATGTTATTATTAAAAAAATCTATGTAGTCGTTATATGTTAATTCTTTTTTTTTGTTGTTTTGTTCTTCTTTAATTAAATATGGTGAAGTAGGGCCATCAATATCTAAAATTTCATTTTTATATTCTAAGTATGTATCCACAAAATTTATGGGTTTTATATCTATTTCTTCTAGTGGATTTTCTAAACTATATAAAAATGTATTAAGTTTTTTGGTTGTGTTATTAATAATGGTTAACATATAAGGAAAAAGTTCACAAACCGAATCATATTGAGATTTTGCTTTAGGTGAAGGGCTTTTTTCAAAGTCAGCATAGTTTTTGCAAAGTAGGTTTAATTTATTAAGCGATTTTTTTGATGTTTCTAAAAAATCTAGTAATGCATCTATATCGCTTTTTAAATCTTTTGTGCTAAAATTTGGGGTGGGAATAGATTTTCCTTTGTCTTTTTTTATTGTGTCCATAATGTTTTCTAGTGTATTTTTTTTAGTGTTTTTGTTAATAAAGCTATTGTTATAGCTAGCATTTAAAATTGCGCTATTATATATTTTTTCTATTATTTTTAGTGTATTTAGTAATTTTTCTTCTAAAGACGTCCAAAATTCAACAACAGAAACTTTTGAATTGTTGCTAAATTTTAAAATTTTTTGTTTGTTTTTTAGGTTTTCTATAGATTCTTCTATTGAAGGGATAACGTGATCTTTCATTTTTTCATAAATTTTTTCTATTAAATCACATAACTTTAATTCAGATGTTATTTGTTTGTTGTTTTTAAATTTTAGAAATAAATTTTCTAATTCATTTTTTATTATATTAAATTTGTCAATAATAATTTTTGTTGTTGGAATTGTGAGTTTATTTTTACTTATCTTTTCGTTTACAAGGCCGTCTTCAATATCTTTTAACCAGCCTGAAAATGTTGTGAGATATTGAAAAATATTAAAAAAAACTGTAAAATCCATCTGCGTTTCTTTTTTTTCTTTTGATGTTATCATTATATTATCTTTTGTGTCTAAAAATTTTAATTCTCTAAATTCTTTTATTATTTCGTCCATATGATATATTATTTCATTTTTGTGTTCTTCCGCAAATTTTTCTTTATCTTCTTTTGCAAGAAAAAAAGTGTTGTTTTGATTTTTTGTTATTTTATCTTCTAAGTTTTTTTCATATACTTCTATTGAGTTTTGAATTAACTGTATATCTGTTTTTGAAAATTGCGGTTTTTTATATATTTGATTCATACTAATTTTTTGTTTTTCAACGTTGTTCTTCATAGCACTTGTGCTCAAATTAAATAACGCCATATATGCCAGCAATAAAGTGATTTTTCTAATTTTTTTCATTTTTATAACCTCCATAAGTTTTAAACATTCCTTTTTTACATTATTTTACATTTTTACCAAATATTGTCAAATATATTTTTTAAATTTTTTCATTACGTAGAAAGTTTCTTTACGTAGAAAGTTTGATATAAATTAAAATTTATCACTCGCCATGATGTTTTATCTAACTTCATTCGGCCTGCTAAATTCTTTTTCAATATGTAGAAAGTTTGATGAAGGTTAAAGTAGGTCACCCGCCATGATGTTTTATCTAACTTCATTTGGCCTGCTAAATTTTTTCATTACGTAGAAAGTTTGATGTAACTTTTAATTAGTCACTCGCCAAGAAATTTTAAGAAACTTTTTAAACCTGCTAAATTCTTTTTCGGTACGTAGCAAGTTTGATGTAACTTTTAAATTAGTCACTCGCCAAGAAATTTTAAGAAACTTTTTAAACCTGCTAAATTTTTTCATTACGTAGAAAGTTTGATATAAATTAAAATTAATCACTCGCCATGATGTTTTATCTAACTTCATTTGGCCTGCTAAATTTTTTCATTACGTAGTAAGTTTGATATAAATTAAAATTTATCACTCGCCATGATGTTTTATCTAACTTCATTTGGCCTGCTAAATTTTTTCTTTACGTAGCAAGTTTGATGTAATTTTAAATTAATCACTCGCCAAAAAGTTTCATTACGTAGTAAGTTTGATATAAATTAAAATTTATCACTCGCCATAAAGTTTCTTTACGTAGCAAGTTTGATGTAATTTTAAATTAATCCCTCGCCATAAAGTTTTTTTACGTAGCAAATTTGATGTAATTTTTAATTAATCACTCGCCATAAAGTTAAATCAAATTCATTTGGCCTGCTAAATTCTATTTAAAATAATGTGTTTTTATTAAATTTTAAAAAGGAGGGGAGAGGGTATAAAAAAACCTAACTATAAAGTTTATAGGAAAACCTTATAATTAGGTTATTAAAATTATTATTTATATGCTTAAAACCATATTTTTAATAATCAATCTTTAAATTTTTAAATCTTTCAATACCAAAATTAAGGTTAATGTCAATATTATTATTAGCTATATTTTTAAGTATTTCACCTACAATATAATATTCATAAGGTGAATAGTTAGATATAAATACTGTAAACATATCTTTATAACAAATATCTATTAAATTTTCATGTCTATCAAGTCTTTCATCATTGTTAAATTCATTTAAAAATACTTCCAACACACTGTCTTCGTTATTATTTGATAATAGTTCTTTTTCAAATTTTTCATCAAATATTGCAGTTAATAAATATAAAAATATTATCTCTAGAATTCTATGTTCTCTTTCCTGTTCTATATGGAATTTTTTTGCATAATAATGGTTTTTTCTTCTTTCCATTTCTTTTTCAAAAAGTTCTTTTAATTTTTCCTTATTCTCATCATAACCACTTCTTCTTCCAAAATATTTATCTAATTCTTCTATACATTTTTCACAGTCTTGACTATATACGCAATATATATAAGCAGTTTTTAGTGCGTTATAAAAAAACTCATGATCTTTTTCTGATATATTTAAACAAGAATTATCTTCTAATTCTTCAAATATATTTCTTTGAGTATTGCTCATACTTTTATGAATGAGTGTATCCATATATTTTAATTTTTTAGTTAATTCAGCTAATCCATACCTAGAATAATCAACGTTATAATTTGAAAATTCACTATCGAATATAGTCATTATATTTTTAAATAATATTTCTGTATCTTCTCTGTCAAATGCACTATGTTCTTCACTATTAAAATATGCTATAGCATAAAGTATATTACATTCTTTTTCTAAAAGAGAAATGTTTTCATCAAAATCTTTATATTTTTCTACAATATTTTCTCCTTTTTTTTGATCTATAATATTGTTTGCAATTTCTGCAAATTTATTTAATATTTGGTGAGCATATTCTTTTAATGGTTTAACGTAATCTGGTGTTGTTTTTAAACAATCATAATAAAAACGATTTTTCATACTTTCAAATTTTGTTTTATCTGTTTTTTCTGGGTCGATAAGGCCTTCTCCGGTAAGTTTTTTTATAGCTCTTTCGTGCTCTTCACTTAAATCACGTTTTAATTCTCTTAATATATATCTATCATTGTTATTTAAAGGTTTTTCTTTTTTTGGTTTTAATAAATTTAGTGTATTATTTTCTTGTATATTTTTCATTATTTTTTCCATAGATTTGTCATCTGTTTTCTTCATAATAAAACTTTTTGACCTTGAATTTAATTTTTTTTTGTTTATAAATTCGTATGGTTTATTATTGATATTTTTAAATATGTCATAATTAAAATTTGACATATATGTATTTAAATTTAAATTTGTTTTGTTTATTATAGGGTTATATGGCATAAATCTATATGAATTTGCAATTTTAGTTTGGTTTATATTAACATTTTTATCATTACTGTTTTTTTCAATATTTTCTCTAATGTTGTTTCTTGTTTTATTTAAATATTTATTATTTGAATTTCTTACGATCACTGTTCGTGGATAGTTTTGATAATAATATTGTTTGGAATACTTTTAAAGAGATTATAATTAAAATTTGACACATATGTATTATATGGATTAAAATTTGAATTTTTTTTGTTTATAAGGTTATATGGCATAAATCTATATGAATTTGTATGTTTAATTTGGTTTTTATTAACATTTTTGTCATTACTGTTTTTTTCAATATTCTCTCTAATGTTGTTTCTTGTTTTATTTAAATATTTATTATTTGAATTTCTTACGATCACTGTTCGTGGATAGTTTTGATAATAGTAATTTTGATAATAGTAATAATTATTATTTATGTTATTATTGTTAATCATTTTTATTGCCTCCAAGATATTATTTTCCATATTATATCAATAAAAATGTCGGTATTCAACATATTTCTTTTGGCAATTTGTTCTATTAGTCTTATTATAATTTAATTTTAGTTTAAAAACATAAATAAAATGTTAAAAATTTCTACAACAAAAATTAGAATAGTAGACAAAATTTATGATATAATAAACTAAAGTTGTTTATGAAGGGATGTTAAAATAATGGGAATATTAAGTAACTACCCATTCTTTCAAATATGTCAATATAAATCAGAACATAATGAGATTAATAATGATAAAATAATAAATAGCACATCAAAACCAAATCCAAATGGTTCAAATTTTGATCATTATATATTAGAAACTAGTTTAGAAAACATAAAAAAAGAGATAAAATTAGTTAAAGAGCAGGGGACTTTTGATAGCATTAAAAAACTTTATGCAATACAAAATAACATAAAAAAATCGGTTGAATATAGTTGTGGCGGAAATAAAAAGAATTCTAATAAAAATTTGGAAATGATAGATAAAATAGATTCTAAAATGTTAAAAATTTGTGAAGAATTTAAAACTAATTCATTATATCATGTTGATTTTTTAAAAAAAGAATTAAAAAACAAAGAAGAAAATTTTTTTGAAAAAAATTCTGAGATGTTAAACTATATAACGGTTTTATATTATAGAATTTTATATATATATTACGAATTAACAAGAGGAACATACTATATTCATAAATTAGATTTAAATGATTTTTTTGAGCGTGCATTGAAAAATCCACTTAAAGTAATAAAAAAGCCTCCTTTAGGATATTTTAATCTACCATCTATTGAAAAAAACTATCTAGATATTTTGTATACAGAGTTAATAGCAGATATCCCTATTTTATACAGAAATTTTTTCATTACGTAGATAGTTTGATGAAATTTATAATAGTTCACTCGCCATAAAGTTAAATAAAACCTTTTAAACTTTTTTAAAGTTATAGCTGTTTTATTAAATTTTAAAAAGGGTGGGGAATATAAAAAATAACTATAAGGTTAAACAAAACCTTATAGTTAAAATTATATTTTTAAAAATTTTTATATATAGTTTAAAAGTTGCGCTTTATTAAATTTTCTATATCTTCTGCAAATTTTAAATATTTTAATTTTAAAGGATCTGGTGTATCTTTTTGTTTTGCGTTTTCTTTAAAACTTTTTATCATTTTTTTAAAATCTTTTCTAAATTTTAAATTTTCTAAATCACTTTTAATAATAATTCTAATAGTTTATCATTTAAATCGGCGCAGTTACTGTGTGTTGCAATGAATAAGCTAAATGATATATTTCATTTCAAGATGTAAAATTTGTCGGAATAATGCAATTATTTTTCCATTCTCTTCGATTAGTTTAGGAAATTTTTCATATTTATCATCACTATACATGCCAAAATACCTTATTGATTCAAATTTTTCTTTTATTTTTTCTATTTTAGGATTAGATTTTGAATATTTTTCTAACATATATTTGATTTCGTTACGATTTATACAAAATTCGTTATAAAGTTTTGGGTCTTCGTTTTCCAAAACGTAATTAGTAATCCATTTTAGATAATTTTCGTAATCAAGTAATACTTGTTCTAAATCTTTTGTTTCATTTCCAAAATATTTTTTGTGTTCTTCTTCATTAGCCATTTTTTCTTTTAATCTTCTTGCAGCACAAAAATCGCTATAGATTTCAAAATCTTTAAAATCTTTTTTATCTTAAATTATTTCTTCATCATCTTGTAATTTATCAATTTCTCTAATAGGATTTTTTTCGTTTATAATTTCAGTTTTTGGGCTGTTATATAAATTTTTTCTATTTTCAGTATTTTTTAAATTAAACTCATTTAACAAATAATTTTTAAATGGAATATCAACACTCATTCTTCTGTTTGTTTTAAATTTATTAACTTCTACATTTGAATTCTTTGCATTTTCATTTAACTTATTTAAAACTATATTTTTTGAACTTGATTTTATATTTTTGTATGGGTTAAATTTAACAAATGGTGTTAACATATCTGAATTGTTATTTTTAACTTGAGGTATATATTTTTTTGTATTATATTTATTGTTCATTGTATTGTTTACGGAGTTATTTAGTTGTGAGCGGTTGTTAATTAAATTTATATTTCTTGGTTTTTTGTATATTGATTTTGTGCTATCATTAATATTTGATTTTGTTTTTTAATAAGTAACATATTACATAAATTTAATTATTTTCATCAAAATATATTTAGTTATACAAAAATGTTTAATATTTTTTTTATTTTAAACTCATACTTTTAATATTATTTGGTTTTAATTATATAAATAATTTATTTTGTTAATGTATTTTTATATATTATTGGGGGTAATAATTATTATAATTTTGTAATATTCAGAAATATCTTTAAAAAATAAGCTTATTAAATTTTTTTTTAAATTTTTCTATTATGATATATTCTTTTATTTAAAAGATTTAAGATTTTTTATGGTATCGATATTATTTTTCATTAACCTAACTTTTTAATTTATTTATCAAAATACTGCTAAAGTGTATATTTTTATAGTTTATATTTTTAACAATTCTATATAAATTTTTAGATAATAAATAATTGTGAAAGTTGTTTTTTATATATAATTTTCGATAAGTAGTTAAAAAGATAAAATTTTTTGTTTTCTTAAATTTATTTATTATTTTTATTTAAAAGTTGTTGTAAAACATTTGATTATCCATAAAATTATATATTTTTTGATTTTTATTATTAAAAATCTTCCAGCAGAAATAACTTAAATTACATTACATATTAAAAAAACTTCTCTTTAAAATTTGGTTTTTACTATTAAAGATTTTATTTTTGTAAATTTTATTATTTTTTAGTTCTAGATTTAATTTTTTATTATTTTCAATTTTTGGTTCATTTCTTTTAACAATTTTCTTTTTGTAAATTTCATTATTTTTCAGTTCTAGATTTAATTTTTTATTATTTTCAATTTTTGGTTCATTTCTTTTAACAATTTTCTTTTTATAAATTTCATTATTTTTCAGTTCTAGATTTAATTTTTTATTATTTTCAATTTGAATTTTAACCTTTTTTTTAATATTTGATGTATTGTCTTTAATATTTTTTTTTTGATAAATTTTTTTATTTTTCTCTGTGTTATTAGAATTTAATTCTTTTACGATTTCAGTTGTTATTGGTTGAGTATTATGAGATATATTACTATTATTAATTATCATTTTAAAAACTCCTTTATATTTAATATTCAGCCGAATAGTAACATAAAAAATTCAAATTTTCAATATATTACTAAAATTTTCCTGGATTTTTTATATAAATAAATATTTTTTCTCAAAAAATATAAATCCCACTTTGATTAATTATTCATCTTTTAAAAGGTTTAACATTTCTTTTAAAAATCTTGCATGTTCTATATTTCGTACGGGCACTTCTAATTCTTCTACAGCATTATATATTTTTTCTAAAAATGCAATTTCAAAATCAAATTCATTTTGAATTTTAAATAGATTTTGCTTGGATAAATATTTTAAATCTTCTTGTAAGTTAAATTTTTCAAAGTTTCTGTTCTTCCAGTTTTTGCTGTTTATGTATAGATATGTTAGCATATATCGTAGCATTAAAGATCTTTTAATATATTTTTTATAAGATTTTGGTGACATCTGGTAGACGTTTATTAATCTATTTTTCTTTGTCATTATTTTTTTTTCTTTAAGAGCATTTGAATCGAAGATTTTTTTTGGATGGTTATATAAACTTTCACAATCTATTTTTATTTCCATTTTTCTATTGTTTTTGTTTTCTCCTTTTTCGTCTTCTTTTTTGCCGTCTTCACTTTTAAAAAAATTATTTAATGATGATTTTACATTTTCATATAAAGAATTAAATTTATTGAATAAATTTTTGTTTTCATTTTCATTATGCTCTTCATTTTCAATGTTGTTATTAACAATATCTTCATTTAATATTTTTTTATCCCACATAAAAATATCATCTTTGTCATATTTATAATGTTTTTTTAATAATGATACTATGGCATAATATAATGCTTTAAATTCATCAAATTCGGTTTTTCCTTTTATTCCTTTTTCTTCTATATCTTTTTTAAATTGTTCTTTTAAAATATTTCTTTTGAGTTGATCGTTTGTTATATCTTTCAATTCACTATACAGATCATGATTAAAATTACCATTTCCTGAATTTGAATTTGGCGATTTTATTTTTGCATATATTTTTGTTGTATCATATATTTCTGGATTTATATTATTTTTCTCTTCTGATATTCTTATAGTATTATTTACTTCTTTTTTTGTTATTTCGGTCATTTCTTTTAAAATTTTAAAACAATAAAAATCTTTTATTTCAGGGGTTCTTTCCAAATATTTAATTCTCACATCTAATAAAGATGGTATTGCTAAAAAATTTTTATTACATATTGTATTAAATAAATTTTTAATTAAAAATGTATGGTTAGGAGAATGATATGTTCTAGTTTTACTGATTATATATATACACATGTATATTTTAGATAATGCACGTTCAATAAACTGTGCCCAAGGTTTTTTATTGATGTTTAAATTATAGATTTTAAGTATTTTTTTTCGTATATCTAAATTTTTTATAGAGTCTAAATATATATTAGGATTATTAAATATTTGAATAAAATCGTGGGAAGAAATATTTTTTATATTTGATAAAAATTTTTTAAATAGTTTTCCATTATATTCTTCTAATATGGAGCCAAATTTTTTTGTATCGTTAAAACTATTCACTAATTTTGTTATCTTTTTTTGATATTCTTTTATTCTTTCTTCATAATTTTCTATTTTATTTATTTTTTCTATCTCTATCACATAATCTTCTTTCAATTTTTCCCAAAATTTTTTATTTTCTTCATCTTCTGTGCTATTCACAATTGAATTATAAATTCTGTTAAATTTTCCTTCAGAATCATCATACACCATCGTAATATTTTTATCATTATATTGTGTTGGGATTTCTTTTTCTATTATTTTATTTAAATTTATAAGGTCTTCATTTTTGCTTATTTCAATGTAATTATCTAAACATCTTGTAAAAGATATTAAGTCATCTATTTCTCCATTTAATATTCCTATTAAATCATCGCAAAGGTTAGTATCTTTAGTTTCTCTAATTATTGTCACACACATATACATTTTATATAAACCGTAAAGAATAAATTCTTCCCATTTTTTTTCGTCCAACCTATCATCACAATCATTGAACATATTTAAAAATTTAATTATTGTACTTTTAGTTTGCAATTTCATATATTCTTTAGGATTTTTGGTTATATAATAATAATAGGTATTAATAAATTTATTTAAAATGTTTTCCATTTGTGAGTTGGAATCCATGTCGTTTTGTATAAGATAATCTTCTATCATATTTTTTATGTCATGACAACAAAAATGAATTCTATCTTCAATTTTAGGTAAATTATTAATTTGTTTAATTTTTCTCTTAAGATGTTTATTAATTGTTTTGAAATTTTTTCTTAGTTCTTTATCTTTATTTTCCTTAAGAAATACAAGTTGATTTTTTCTATCGTTTTTTTTCAAATCTTTAGTGTTTAAATTAAAAGTTTCTGAAAAATAGTTTATATCCGTTCCATGGTTATGCAATATATCTAATAGATAATCATGTAAAACTTTAAATTTATATTTAGACAATTTGTTATCGTTAATTGTTTTAATAACATAAATAAGTGCACATATTCGGGATATTGGTTCTCTAATAAAATCTTCCCAAATATTTTTATTTTGATGTTTATCATTTATAATTTTTAATAAATCTTTTTTTAAATCTTCATCTTTTATGTTTTTTATATATAATTGTGGTTCACGACTTAATTGAAAAAAATTTGATTCGATTAGATTTGACAATATTTCTTTTATTTTATTGTTTTTGTCTTGAATGGATTTTAAATTTGATGATATTAAATTAAAATAAATGCTAAACTCATCATTATGATTAGACATATTTGTTATTTCATCTTGCAAATTTTTTTCTAATTGCATCCAAAAATTGTGATCTTTTTTGCTTTGTGGGAAAATTTCGCTTATTTTTTTGATTTCATTAGTTAAATTTTCATATGTTTTATTTTTTATTGTTTTAATTATATCTTTATTTTGCGTTTTATTAAATGGATTTTCATTTTTGATGAAAATTTTAAGCTTATTTATACCTGAAAAGTTCACTGATCTATCTATATTTTTGTGACTTATTTTATTATTTATATGGTTTATTTTGTTTTTATTATTAGGAATATTTAAAATATTTTTATTTATAATATTATTTTTAGGTTTTATAATATTAGATATTTTTATGTTTTTATTTTGCGTTTTATTAAATGGATTTTCATTTTTGATGGAATTTTTAAGTTTATTTATACCTGAAAAGTTCACTGATCTATCTATATTTTTGTGACTTATTCTATTATTTATATGGTCTATTTTGTTTTTATTATTAGGAATATTTAAAATATTTTTATTTATAATATTATTTTTAGGTTTTATAATATTAGATATTTTCATGTTTTTATTTTGCGTTTTATTAAATGGATTTTCATTTTTGATGGAAATTTTAATTTTATTTATACCTGAAAAATTCACTGGTCTATCTATTTTTTTGTGACTTATTTTATTATTTATATTGTCTATTTTGTTTATAATATTTTTATGTTTTTCATTATTTTTAAAGTTAATAGAATCTATATTTTTTATAATTTCATGTTTTGGTTTATTAATAGTTTTATCTACATTGTTATTAATCATTTTTCAACTCCCATTATTTATAAATTTGTATATGATTGTATCATAAATAATGTTGATAATACAATGTTTTATTTTGTGTATTTTTAACATTTTCTGTATTATTTATTTTATTATATCAACAAAATGAAAACCCTGCCATAAATTTTATGACAGGGTTTAAATTTAAAAATTCAATTTGATTTTTTTAGTTAAGAGGTGCTATAGCCTCTTTTATATTTTCTTGGTCTTCTGCATTCAAACTGGTTAAATTTATACGATCATCAAAATTTGTAACCGAATTCAATGCCTTTAATGGGACGAGTAGTGCTTGTTCATTTCTTAAGTTAGGACTTTCTTTTATGAATGTCAAAAATACATATATTTTCATAAAGTTTTCTTCAAGTTTTTTCTTCCTTTCGGCTTCACCTGATGAGTAGTTTGCACAATATTTATATGCTTCATAACCTGCATTTAGCATGCATCCTATGCTTATTTTATTGTTTTCACTAAAATTTTCATTATTATCTGCTACTTCATTTAATAATTGTTTACAGCTTTTGTAATAAATTTCTGTTTGTCTCTCTTTTTTAATTTTTGATTTCACCTCTATTTGTTCTCTTTCTGAAAGCACACCTTCTTTAATTTTTTCATTTGGTTTATTTTGGTTTTCTGGTAAATTATCTACTAACGCTCTAGTTAAAAGATTAATTTGACTTCCACTCATACTACTTATATGTACTCCAAAATCGTTCCCTAATGAATCTTTTATTAAATCTTCTTTTTCTGGTTTCATTGGTTCTATAGATTTTAAAGCATTTGCAAAATGGGTGTTTCTTCCAATATCTTGACTTTTTTGTAGGAAATTCAATAACACATATATTTCTTTGATTTTTTTTCCGTAAATATTTTTTTCATAATAATCGGTTGTTTTTAGTTGTTTATAATTATCCTGTCCGATTGTTATAGTTCCTAACAATTTATACAATTCATTAAAATCTAAAACGATATCTTTACTATTTTCATTTAATAACTTTTGTATTATTTTTTTGCTTTTCTCGAAATAAAGTTCTCTGATTTTGTCTTCATTTCCACCTGCCGCTTTTTCTATATTTTTTCTAGAATTTAAAATTTCTACTAATATTTCTTCATCACTTTGTATTCTTTTCGTTTCCACTTTGTTAAATATTTGTTGACTATTATATAAGCCTGGTGTGTAACTCATGGCATTATTTTGTAAATTATTGTAGTTATTTTGGTATGTGGGATACATGCTTGGATAGCTGTTATACATAGTGTTGTAGATATTTTGTCTTAGATAGTCACTATTTAAATATGGATAGCTCATTGCCATTTTATAATTATTATTAAAATTGGTATTCATCCCATAATTGGTATTCATCCCATAATTATAATTTTGATAATTATTGTATAAGCTATTGGTATTCATGTTGTTTAAATTATTTTGGTTGTTAATACCATAACTACTGTAAAACATATTATTGTTTTGCTGATTATTCATGGTATTATTATTTTGATAATTATTACTGTTATTATTTGTATAATAACTTCCATAATTTTTATTATAAATAGAATTATTATTACTATAAATATTACTATTATTATTACCATTATTATTATTATATGCTATTACTTGATTTGGTTGATTAAAGTTACCGTAATTACTATAATTATTATAATTTCCATAAATCATATAAAACATCTCCTTGTCCTTTAAAACATTTCCTTGTTCTTTAAAACATTTCCTTGTTCTTTAAAACATTTCCTTGTTCTTTATGATTATATCTCAAAACATGTTGAATTCTTGTCCTTTGTAATTATATCACAAAACATGTCGAAAAAGCAATGTTTTATTTTGGAAGAATTTATCATTTTTATATATTTTGAATTTAGGTATCATATTTGCGTAGGATGTTTTATATTTCGAATAATTTAATTAGAAAATTCTTAAAAAAAATTACAAAAATTTGTTAAAATTTTAAATTAAAAGGGCGGGGAAGTTTAAAAAAAAATATGATGTGTGTTCATAGACATATTATCTGCAACTTCTTCAATAGAATAAAATTTTTCTATTGAATTAGATATTTTTTTTAGATTTTTTTCTTTTATGAATTTATCTGTAAAAAATTTATCATATGGAACTATATCTTTATCTTTAAGAGTTTTTTGTTCTTTAAAATCTAATTTATTTAAAACAAAATTAAAAGTTAAATAATAAACATAAGCTATTTTTAAAAATTGAGGAATTAAAACATTAATTAATATTTTATCGATAGGGAATAAAAAATGGTAAATATCATAATAATAATCTTTAATAACTTCAAAATTTTTTTTCATGCATTCAATATATTCATATGAATTAATATCGGTTTTGAAAATATCGTTATATTTTTCGAAGGAATTTTTCATTTGTAAAAAATTTTCTTCTGTTCTTTTTTCTAAAAAAATATTTACTTTTGAAAATAAATCATTTTTTAAATTTTCATATAAATTAAAATATGTGTTATATAGTGCATGTTTATTAATTATGAATAAACTAGTTAAATATTTAATTTTATATTCTAAAATTTCTTTTTTATTTAAAACTGGGAAAAGTTTATTTAAACAATTTTCATATGTAGAAGAATAAAAATATATATCTTTTATGTTGAATGCAGGATCTGTTGTTTCTCCATCAAATGAACTCTTTAAAAATTCTATGAGATTATTTAGAAGAATTTGATTTTTTGTGGTTTTTCTCAATATTTGTATTGGTGGGATTATTTCGTTGTATTTAAATTTTTCTTTTTTATTGTCAAGATAATCAAAAATGTCGGTTGTTTTTTCTGGGCCTATTGCACATGTTTTTTGAAATAAAAACAAACTAAAAAAACTTGCTAATATAATTAAAGCTTTAATTTTTTTCATTTTTTAATTCCTTTCTAAATTTTATTTAAAATATATGGTATTTTGTTTTGTGTGGCTATCAATCTATTTTTATTGGAATTGTTTTTAAAAATGTTTCTAAAGTGTTTTTAGCATTTTTAAAATAGTTATAATATTCTTCTCTATCATTTCTCTTTATTTCTTTAAATTGTTCTATTAAAGAATTTTTGCTATTATTTTCTTTTTTGTTACTATTTCTAGAATCTAAATCACAAAAATCTTCTAAATTTTCCATACCAAAATTTGTTATTATAATTTTTTCTTTAACATTAATTACAATATCACTTATATATTTATAAGCAGTTTTGTCTTTTTCTATTGAAGATATTGAATTTTTAATTTTTTCTTTATTTTCTTCTAAATAAGATATTAAATTCTTAGTTTCTTCTTTGCTTTTCTTTAATATTGGTTCTAAAGAGTTCCACATTTTTGTTAGTATTGTTTTTAAAAATGTTTCTAAAGTGTTCTTAGTATTTTTAAAATGGTTATATTTTTCTTGATAATTTCTTTTTATTTCTTTAAATTGTTCTATTAAGGAATCGGCATTGCCGTAGTCTTCTTTTTCTTTGCTGTCTGCAATATGTAAATCATAAAATGTTTTTAAATCATCTATGCATAAATTTGTTAACACAATTTTTTCGTTAACTTCATTTGCAAGATTGTAATAATATATATAAGCGTTTTTGTTTTCTTCTAAAGAAGAAATTTCTTTGTTTTTTTCTAAAGGTGATATAAAGTTTTCAATCATTTTTTTGTTATAGTCAAGAATTTTTGCTAAAATATTCCATCTTTCTACTGAAATATTTAAGTAGTTGTAGTTTAGAATCTTCATTTTAGATTTATCAACTAAATTATTCATCATTTCAAGATATGAAGAAAAAAAACCTTCTAAAAGATCAGCATCTCTAAATATTTTTTCAACTCTATTTAATTCTTGTTCATATTCTTCTTTTAAATCTAAATTAATTATTTTTTGTTTTGCCATAATATATGGATTATAGTGTTCTTTTTTAAATTCTCTTATGTTTTTTATATAGTTTCTTAATTGATTTTTAAATTCTCCACTTTCATTTATTGTTTCTCCTTTATATTTGGATATTTCTGAAAACATTTTTTTATAAAAATCTACATTTTCTAAAATTTTATTATTTTCAATAAAATTTTTAGTTTTATTTTTTTCAAAAAAATAAAAAAATTCATCTATGGTGTTTAATATTTTATCTTTTGAAGATATAATAGGGTTTTCTTTAATATCATTTAAATTAATAGAATTTATAATAAGTGTATTTAAAGTGTTTATCATAGATTTTATATTTTCACTAATTGTTTCAAGGTTAGAAAAAGAGTTATCTGCTGTGTTTATTGTATTATTTTCTTTTGCACTACAACTAAAATTTTTTGTTTTTCCTAATAAGTCTTTTAAAGAATTAAAATATTTTTTAGCAACTAGTTCAATATCAAGAATTTTATCTAAATACATTAAATGTTCTCTAGCACTTTCGGTTATTTTATAGTTGAAATTAGTTTTAATAAATCTTTTATATATATCATTAAAATATTTTATATTGTCTTTTAAACTGCCAATTAAAGGTTGCTTTTTGTTTAATATTTCTATTTCTTCTTTGAAAATAATATTTAATATTTCGTTTTCATTTTTTTTTATTTTAGATTTTTTGTTTAGTTTTTCTAATTCATTGTATTTTTTTTCAGGTGGTATATCAACAATTTCATATGGGATATCTGCAAATATTTTATCAAATTTTGAAGTAATATAGGTAAGGCAGTAGTTAAATTTGATACAACTTTTTAATGCATCAATAACAGCTTTTCCTAAATTTTCATCAATATTTTCAAATTCTTTTTGTTTTGTAAAATTTCTAAGTGTTTCATAAATGATACATATATCGTCTTTTATTAATAGAGGATATAAAGTTTTAATAAGGGTTTCTTCAAAATTTAATAAATTTTGGTTGTCCCAGGATATTTTGAAAAAATAACATTTATTGTTAAAATCTAAAAATGTGTCAAGAATATCTTTTGATAATTTTTGGATTTCTTCTAAGGCTTTTAATATATTATCAAAATTATTCTTTTTCTTTAATTCTTCAAAGTTAGTTAAAAATGTTTTAATTTTTATTTCAAGTTCTTCTTTTGTTAGATTTTTTTCTTCTTTATTTTTTATTTCATTTATTATGTTTATTTTATCTCCATTATTTTCTAATTTTTCACTTTTTTCTTCTTCTATTATGTTTATTTTATTTGGATTTTCTTCTTTTTTGTCTTCACTTAAATTTATATCTGTTTCTAAATTTTTATTAAATATCAATTTATTTTTTGGATTAAATAAGGGAATATTTTTGGTATTATTTATATTTTTCGAATTTTTCATATTTAAAGTTTTTGTGTTTTTTATGACATCACATTTTATATTGTCATAAACTTTTTGTATTTTATCATCTTTTTCATCTTCTATTATATTAATTTTATTTGGGTTTTCTTCTTTTTTGTTTTCACTTAAATTTATATCTGTTTCTAAATTTTTATTAAATATCAATTTATTTTTTGGATTAAATAAGGAAATATTTTCGGTATTATTTATATTTTTCGAATTTTTCATATTTAAAGTTTTTGTGTTTTTTATGACATCACATTTTATATTGCCATAAACATTTTTTATTTTTTCATCTTTATCCAATTTTTCATCTTCTATTATGTTTATTTTATTTGGGTTTTCTTTTGTTGCAAAAGCAGTTGTTTTAAATAAACTTATGCTTATTAAAATAAACATTATTTTTTTTAATTTTTTCATTTTTTTTACACCACCAGTTTCAAAATTTTCAATAATCTAAATTATAACATAATTTTACATTTTTTTCAATATTTTATATTATAATTTCCGTTTTTCAAAAGTGTAAAAAAATCTCCCACCAAAAATTTGGTGGGGAGTATTTTTATTTAAAGTTTTTGTTATTAAATATACATCAATTAAATTTTTAGTTTTTTCTAAAACTATTTTTTATAGTTTTCCTCTTAACAGATATTCAAATATTCTTTGAGTAATGCAAATATATTTTTATTTTTATATCGATGCCGTTTTTATATTTTCCTATCATATATTTTCTTCTTTCAACAGTTGTAAAAATGGTTTGTGGTAATATGTTGTTTAGTGCAATTTTTTTAATAGGCTGTTGCATTATAATAATATCTTATAAAATTTACTTCAAATTTACTATTTAATCTTTGTCGCTTGTATTACAATCTAAAATTATCTATTTAATATATTTATTTCAATAATTTATCTTAATATAATTCCATTAGGTTTTTGCATATTAAAATTGTTTACCATGTTCATGTTATTAAAGTTGTTGTTCATGTTATTAAAGTTGTTGTTCATGTTATTAAAGTTGTTGTTCATGTTATTCATGTTTAAGTTATTTATGTTATGATTCATATTATTATTATTCATATTATTATTATTGTTATTCATGTTGTAAAACTTATTTTCAATATTTATCATTATATCGTCATGTGGGGGTCTGTTATTTTGGTCATTTAATATGCTATCTCGAATTTCTTTTAGTACTTTTCTCTCATCTTCTGTAATCATTTTACTGTTGGGAAGTTGTTGCATATAATTTAACATGTAATTTATATCATTTGTTTGTTCATGAGTTAATTCATCTATTCCAAGCCTTTTTTCCAAAGAATATTGTGGTCTTACACATTCGTAAAGTGGGTAATATTTGCGAGCGTTTATTTTTTGACAAAATCTTAATACTTGTGTATATTGATATAATTTTACCATTGATTCATATAAAGACCATTTATATTTGTTCATTGTTTCTAAAAATATTGGATTAGTTATTTCAACTATAGGAAAATAAGCACCTTTTGTAGCCCAATCTTTGAATTTTTCTCTAATCTTAATAATTGCAGATTCTATCGGGACTTTTACATCTTCTGCGTCTTCACAATGCATTGGATCGATTGGTTCAAAAATCATACCTAATGTATCCATTTCATTTTTACTAATTGGATAATCAACTTCTGGTTTAGTATACATATTGCTCTTCATGTATTTACGATTTTCTACATAATTACTTCTTTGGTCAAAATCTTTGAATAAATTCAAATCGAAAAGTTCTTTTTCATACTGTTTTGTATCAGTATATAAATATAAACTATTTGCCAAATCCACATTTTTAATGTTGGTATCGTTGGTAAAATTATTATTTATATTGTTGGAATAACTGAACGTTTGGTTGTTTTTTACAGTATTAAAATTATTAAAGTTGTTCATGTTATTATTCATTATGTTTTGGTTAGGCGTTGTATGTATCATCGTACGGTAGTTATTATTAAAATTGTTATTCATATTATTATTATTAAAATTATTATTATTAAAATTGTTATACATATTATTACTAAAATTGTTATACATATTATTACTAAAATTGTTATACATATTATTATTAAAGTTATTCATGTAATTATTCATCATGTTCATATTATTCATATTAAAATTATTCATGTTATTCATATTAAAGTTCATACTTTTGCTCATGTAATTATTCATCATATTCATATTGCTAAAGCTGTTCATATTATTATTGTTCATCATATTCATATTGTAGTTTATCATATTCATATTGTTGTTTTTAAAGTAGGCTACAATCTCTTCTAGTTGGTTCAATTTTATTTTTAATATTTCAATATTATCTTTATAAAATGATTTTAATCTGTTTCCTAGTTTTTCAGTTTTTGTGTTAATATGGTTAGGTGAGTGTTTAATTAAGTTTTTTATTGCTTCATCACACTGATCTATTTCTTTTCCAAAGACATCTATGGCCATTTTTACGTCTTTTATGCAAGAACTAAAATTGTTAATCCCAAAGTTGCACATATTTTCATGACAGTTTTTGATTTCTTCTTCATTTCTCTTAATGAAATCAGATAATTGCCCACTTGTTCCTATAGTCTCTATAATAAATTTTAAATTATCTATCTTTTCTATAATTTGAGGTTGGTAACCATATTTATCTTGCATTTTCTCTATTTCCATTTTAATTCTTATTAATCCTTCACGAAACCTTTCAAATCCATCAGCATTTCCGGTTTTTTTCAATATTTTCGTTTCATCATTGTATAGCTTCGATGTTTTATAGGTTTCTTCTAATTCTTCGATAGTTTTGTTGATTAATTTTTCAATTTCATTTTTTACTTTTTTACTAAAAATTATATTATTACTTAGTTTTTCTTTTGTGTCATATGCTTCATCTGTTAAATCTAAAAGTATATCGTTTATATTTTTATTGTTTTTATCTACATCTATATTTCTACTATAATTTTGATTGTAGTTGTTTCTCATAGCACTAGAGTTTGTTAAAGGCATCATTAATCCTGTTAAAATAAGTGCCAATATAATCTTTTTATTTTTCATATTTATTCACCCTCTTAAAATTCCCTTAAAATTTTTTGCTTTTCTTAGCATATTTATTAAATCATAATTCCTATTCTAGCTTCTTTAATTATACTTTTTTCTCATAAAAAATCAACATAATTTTTTAGTTAAAAATTGGATAATTCTGCATTAAAAATTTTTTAAATGATAGATAAGGAATTTTTTGGTTAATATATTTTTCAGTTTAAATTAATTTTATTAAATATTCTGTTTTTTTTTTAATTTTTTCATTTTTTACACCACCAGTTTCAAAATTTTCAATAATCTAAATAATAATATAATTTTACATTTTTTTCAATATTTTATATTATATCATTCATTTTTCAAAAGTAAAAAAACCACCACAAAAATGTGGTGGAAAAATTTCACAATTTAATTTTGCTTTCTATTTTTTTCTTTTGTCAAATTATTAGAAATTTTAAAGCGTTTTGTTTCGTTTGACACTATTTTTCTCTGATACTATTATAGATTTAAAATAGTCTATTTTTTTCTTTAAATTTATCTGGATCCATTATTTCTAATTTCATAGTGTTGTTTTGTTTCATTTCTTTCAAATTGTCACATACAACTTCGAAGATATCTCTAGTAGCTTCCATTACACAATCTGAGAAATTTTGTAAGTATTTTAGTAGTGCGCAAAAAACAGATAAATCGGTAGTATAACATATCATATATGCTACTATATATAAATTTTCTGCCATTTCTATCATTTTCTTTTTCAATTCATCCCTATTTAACCTTAAGCAACTCATCATAGAATTATCACTAAAATCGTTATTTTTTGTTTCTTCTAGTCGTAAATATATGTTTTGTGGCCGCCCCCCTGAGAAAATTTTTCTATTATTTTTTTTATCACGTTGCCTTGATAGCATTTATTATCTGTTTGTCTTAAAAGTTCTATAGCATCATCAAAATATTTCCCAATTCTTTTAGCCTCTGTTTTGGCAGATTTTTCTATGGCTGCTACATTACTATGAAAATTATTCGTCATTATTTCATATAAAATTTATTCATGTTATTATTTCATCTTGTGGTTCATATTGTTCATCATATTATTAAAGTTATTGTTCATATTATTCATATTTTTATTAACTCTATTCATACTATTAATATTCATATTATTATTCATATTCATATTGTTAAAGTTGTTCATGTTATTCATCTTGTAGTTTATATTGTTCATCATATTCATATTCGCACTATTGTTAACATTCAAGTTGTTATTATTATTACTGTACCTATTCATATTATTAACTCTATTCATACTATTAATATTCATATTATTGTTAATATTTTTGTTACTTATCATATTTATGTTGTTATTACTATTATTAAAGTTGTTCATATTATTTCTGTTGTTGTTCATTATATTCATATTATAATTTTGATTACTTTTTATCATGTTATTATTAACTCTATTCAAATTATTGTTAACATTAGTAAAGTTGTTTATATTGTTCATATTGTTCATCATATTATTATTATTATTCATATTATTAACTCTATTCAAATTATTGTTAACATTAGTAAAGTTGTTCATATTATTCATATTGTTCATCATATTATTATTCATATTATTAACTCTATTCATACTATTAATATTCATATTATTGTTAATATTTTTGTTACTCATCATATTTATGTTGTTATTACTATTATTAAAGTTGTTCATATTATTCATATTGTAGTTCATATTTCTATTCATGTTATTCATATTGTTAAAGTTGTTCATGTTATTCATATTCATATTCATATTCATATTGCTAAAGCTGTTCATATTATTGTTGTTCATCATATTCATATTATTGTTATTACTGTTGTTTATGAAATTCTTTAATGCCATAAAGCTGTTGAACATACTACATATCTTGCAATAAATATCACTAAGGTTATTTATATTTATATTCATATTCATATTCATGTTCATATTATTTCTTAAAATGCACACTATTTGTAACATCTGTTTTACTTGATTATCTAATGTATCAATAATAGCTTTACTAGTTATATCTATTCTGTTTTGTATTTTTTTAACTTTATTTATAAGATCTTTATCGTATGATTTACTATTAGTAAAGTTATTTATTGCTGTATCAAAGTTTTTATATCGGTTTATGCTTTCTTGTATGGTTTTTAATGATTCTTTTGTCATATTCTCAAGTTCTACAAAATCTAAAATTGTGATCGCTGGTTTATTATAAATACGCAACATGGTATTTTTTAAATCATTTTTAATTTGAGCAAAAAGGAACGAACGGTAATATATAATATCGGAAATTTTTTCCATAATAAATATCTGTTGGTTAAGTTGTTCGTCGAGTTTAATTTCTGGAGCTATTTTTTTAATAGTACCTAATACATCGTATTCAATAGATGTCACTGGTATTACATCTGTGCTTATTTCTTCCATACTTTCACAAAGTGGTAGATTAACATTTTCAAATTTGTCAATAAATTCATTGAAATAACCTTCAATTTCTTCTTTTAAAAATTTTAAAACATTACTTTTTGATATTTTTTCAACTCTACATCTTGCAAGTTTACCTAATATTTTGTTTCCTTTTTCATATAAAAGCTTACTTACATCTTTTAATCTCATATTATTTGTAGCATTTAAAGGCATATTGATATTTTTATTAACATTGATATTTCCATTAAAATTTTGATTTATGTAGTTGTTTCTCATAGCACTAGAGTTTGTTAAAGGCATCATTAACCCTGTTAGAATAAGTGCCAATATAATCTTTTTATTTTTCATATTTCTTCACCTTCTTAAAATTCCCTTAAAATTTTTTATTTTTCTTGGTATATTTGTTAAACCCTAATTCCTATTCTAGCTTCTTTAATTATACTTTTTTCTCATAAAAAATCAACATAATTTTTTAGTTAAAAATTGGATAATTCTGCATTAAAAAATTTCAATTAAGTGGTTTAAATCAGGATATTTTTATATTTTAAATAAATTTAATATTTGGCTAAATAATATATTTTTTAATTTATAGTAAAGTAAATAATAAAAACCCAACCGAATATTGGGTTGGGTTTAATTTAATTGTTAATTTATATATTTTTTAAAACATTCAAGATTCACTTATTTTATATCTCTTTATGAAATAGTTTAAATATCTTGCTAAATTTTGGTCGCTGTAATTTTTAAAAATTAAATCAAAATTAGGTTTTAAATTTTCAACTTTATTATTAATAATAATATTCAACAGATCATTGTATTTTTCGGCTCCGTTTCCTCTTAAACTCAAATACAATGATGCAAGAATTAATTTTAAACCTGAATTGAGTGTTTCTACGGTTTCTTCATTTAATTCTTTTTTTTGGAATAAATAGAAAATTTTGCAAAAGTCATTTGCTATTCTTTTTTCTATTTTAATTTTTGCATGGTCTAATAACATATGAGAATCTCTTAATATTGCTGAAATTCTGTTATATAAAAAATTAGATATTTGGAGTTTAATTTTAATCTTATCTTCTTCGCTTTGTACATATTCTAAAATCTCTTCTTGTGGTAATTCATATTTTAATATTACTTCTTTTAAATCTCCTAATAAATATTCATCATTTTTTATTTGTTGAGGTTGATTTGGAATAGGAACACCAATTGTTTCCATAGTTTGTTTTATTAAATTTTTTTCATTTTCATCTAGAATGAAAAATGTTTTATCAAAATTGTTATATAAATCTTCAAATTTATTGTTCATTAAGGTGAAAAGAATTCCACCGTTTAGATGTGGTGAGTTGCTTGTGTTTTTTACTAAATACATACATAAATAAACTAACTTCACAGCATTTTTTAAAACAGCTCTTTTTGCACCCATCATTTCTGGATAAATTCGGTATGCATAATTTCTATTTTGGTTTATTTTTTCTCTCACTTCTTTAGGTTCTAAATCCACCAACATATTATCTATAAGGTTCATATATATTTCAAACATTGAAAATCTAAAGTTACCAAATTCTTTTTCTTTTTCGTTATATTCTTCTATAAATTTTTTTGTAACTTCTTTTTCTTCTGCTTGGTTAACAACATAGTTAACGTTAGGGCGTCTAATCACATGTTGCTTCATGGCTTGTTCTATTTTTAAAATTTCAGGGTCTTCAGGTTGGCTATTAGCATTATTTATATTCATATTCATATTTCTTCTAACAGGTGCAGAACTTAAAATATTTTTGTAGTAGTTTTGATTATTGTTGTTATTATTAAAACTATTTGCTATGTTGTTGTTTTGGTTAAATCCAGTCATGTTTTGTGCATATCCATATCCATTGCTATATTTCATATTATTGAAATTTTGGTTATTGTTGTAGTTAAAACCATTATTTTGGTTAAAATTACTGTTGCTATAGTTATATGTACTATGGTTTTTAGTTGGGTAATAGCCACTATTTACATTATTAAAATTTTGGTTATTGTTGTAGTTAAAACCATTATTTTGGTTAAAATTACTGTTGCTATAGTTAAAATTACTGTTGCTATAGTTATATGTACTATGGTTTTTAGTTGGGTAATAGCCACTATTTACATTATTAAAATTTTGACTGTTGTTATAGTTAAAACTATTATTTTGGTTATATGAGGGTTGATTGTAGTTATTATATTGGTTTACATAGCTTTGAACTGGAGCTGAGCTTAACATGTTTTGGTTAAAATTTTTTTTATCAGCGTTATCATATCGTTGTTCTATTTGAGTTTTGTAGTTATATTGCTGATTTTGATTATGGTTATAATTATTATAATTATACATTTTACTAACCCCTTTTTATTTTTTTCGTTTATTATATCATAAAATTGTCGAATATCAAGTTTCTAATTTTGGTAATTTTTTTATTTTTTAATTTTAGATTGTTTTTATTTTTAGTTATAATTTTTTTTGATTTTGATTATAAATGTAACTGTTATATTTCATGTTGTTGTGATTAAAAATATTTTGATTTTGGTTGTTACTATAATAATGAATATTGTTGTTTATGTTGTTGTTTCTTATTTGGTTGTTACTATAATAATGAATATTGTTGTTTATGTTGTTGTTTCTTATTTGGTTGTTACTATAATAATAATTAAAATTGTTGTTTTGGTTTATGTTATTGTTAAAGTTTATATTTTTGTAATTATTACATTGATTTTGATTATAACTGTAACTATTATTTTTCATGTTGTTATTGGTTATCATTTGATTGCTAAAGTTCATGTTGTTGCGATTAAAAATATTTTGATTTTGGTTGTTACTATAGTAATTAAAATTGTTGTTTTGGTTTATGTTCTGTTCATTTGTTTTTATAGACGGATTTTTTAGGGTTTTTGCACTAGAAATTTTGGTTTCACTATTAAGGTTGTATTTTAACATTCCTTTTAATGTGTTTTCATAATAGCTTTTATTTTGCTCATTTATTTTTTTATTTGGATTTTGCGAGGTTTTGATATTTGAATTATTGTTATCAAAAATAGTGCCAAAGTTTGTTTTTTTTGGTGTTTCTTTTGAGGCATCATCTATTATTATATTTTTTTCATTTTGTTCATCTGTTTTTGTATATGGATTTTGTGGGGTGGGGGTATTTAAACTACTGTCATCATCAAATCCAGTGCAAAAGTTTGTTTCTCTTAGTATTTCTTTTGAGTCATAATCTAACACCACAAATATTCCATTTTGTAGCAAGTTTTTAAAATCAGAAATGTCTATTAACAACATATTACTAAGTCCATTTTTTTGCAAATCAAAAATATT
>CACXZI010000017.1 GCA_902772105.1 Oscillospiraceae bacterium
AATAAAAAGTTTTAATTTAACGAATAAAAATATTAAAAAACTAAAATTAGATTTAATATTTTCTAAAATTTTAAAAGATTGATAATTTATAGCTAATTTGATTATTATTATAAAATAAAAAGCTTTAATTTAACGAATAAAAATATTAAAAAACTAAAATTAGGTTTAATATTTTCTAAAATTTTAAAAGATTGATAATTTATAGGTAATTTAATTTTAATTATAAAATAAAAAGCTTTAATTTAACGAATAAAAATATTAAAAAACTAAAATTAGATTTAATATTTTCTAAAATTTTGAAAGTTTGATAATTTCTAGATAATTTGATTTTAATTATAAAATAAAAAGCTTTAATTTAACAAATAAAAACATTAAAAAACTAAAATTAGATTTAATATTTTCTAAAATTTTAAAAGATTGATAATTTATAGCTAATTTAATTATTATTATAAAATAAAAAGTTTTAATTTAACGAATAAAAATATTAAAAAACTAAAATTAGATTTAATATTTTCTAAAATTTTAAAAGATTGATAATAGATTTAATATTTTCTAAAATTTTAAAAGATTGATAATTTATAGCTAATTTAATTTTAATTATAAAATAAAAAGCTTTAATTTAACAAATAAAGTATTAGTTTTTATAATTTCAAAAATATATTTAAAATTTGGGGTTAAAAATAAAGAATTTGAAGATTGTTTAAGAATTATTAATTTACACTATTTTTGAAATATATTTTAATATTTAGAAAAATTCAAGGAAAAGTATGAATTTTTTTGAAGTGTTATTATAATAGGCTATGGATAAAATTTTGGTTGTAACAATTTTTTAAAATAACTATTGAAATATAAAATATTATTTTTTTAAAAGTTTTATATGTTAACTTAATTTGTTTAAATTAAACTGTTTAATAAAATTTCGGCAGTTTTAAAATTTGTTGCATATGGAATAAAGTTTTTATCGCATGCGTCCAGCAAAACAAAATCCAAATTTTTGTCTTTTTTTAATTCTTGTGGAGTTTTAAAAAACAAAAGCATATTAACTTCTTTATATAAAATGCGAAGCAAAATCTGCTGTTTAGCGTCTTCATTATCATATAGCGTTTCAAAAGAATTTATTTTAAATATTTCTTTAAAATCTTTTTCTAGGTTAGATTCAATATATAGTTTATTATATCTTAAAACATTTTCAAATTCTTTACAAAATTGCAGTGTTGCTTCTTTTTTTGATGTATCACAAATTAAAGCTATATTCATTTTTTTAACCTCTTTTAACAATTAATTTTTCATATTCGTTATTAACACGGTTTGCAATTGCTTTAAAAATTTTGAAGGGGAGGGTGTTGAATTTTAAATTTTCTCCTGTTTGTGTTTTCTTTTCCACTTCTTTTTCAAAAGGCAAAACACCAATTAGCTGTAGCTTTGTTTCATCAATTATGTCATCTAGTGTTTTAAAAGGAGAACTTTTTCTAAAGTTTCTTTTAAGTTTATTAATAATTAGTTTTATTTGTGGTTTTTCTTCTAATTCATTATACAAAAATTTTGTGAAAAATGCAGCATCTCGAACACAAACAGAATCTGGGGTTACAACAATTAAAAATAAATCAACAATTTTTTTAACTTCAATTGCAATTTCAATTCCAGCTCTTAAATCTAAAATTATGTTATCAAAATCTTTTAAAAGTTCATCGCAAATTTTTTTTAGATTTTCATATTTTAAGTTTATGTTAAATTTAAATGGGGCAGGGAGCAAAAATAAATTGTTATTATAATCTGTTTTTTGAATTGCTTGTTTTAACGAGCAATTTCCTTCTAAAAAATCACCAAGATCATAAACAATATCTTTAACATTTAAAAAAATATCTAAGCCCCTAAGGCCAGCATCTGTTTCAACTAAAACTGTTTTTTCAACTTTATCTGCTAATGCTTTTCCTAGATGACAACAAATTGTTGATTTTCCAACTCCTCCTTTTCCAGAGGCTATTGCAATTATTTTTTTCATTTTAACATCCTTTTTATTAATTTTATTTTTATTTTAATATGTAAAAACAAAGGATTTTTAAATAAATAAAATTTTTCAACTTTAATTATATCATATTTTTAAAATTATGTGAAATATTAATGGGTGATTTTTGTGTTGAAATAATGTTTTATATTGCAGGGTTATTTTATAATTATATAAATTTTTAAATGTTTAATATTTTATATAAATTTTTCGTCTATAATTTCTATTTATCAATTAATAAAAATTCAAATCGTTTTTTAAAAATATTTTTAATTAAAAAAAATTATAAGTTTTAGTGAAATTAATGGTATTTAATATTTTAATGTTTTTAAAAAGTCAAATAATATTTTTTAGTAGTTTATATGATTTTTAATGTTTTATATTTAAAATAAATTTTTTTATTTGTTATAATTTTTGTTTTAGTACAATAATTTTTATAATTTTACAAATTCAGTAACGTTTGAAATTTATATTATATTTAAATTATTTTATTTTTTAATATAATTAATAATTTATAAATTATATTAAAGATTTTATAAAGTTGATACAAATTTTTGAGCACTTGATGATTGATAGTATTTTTAAAATTTTTTTATTATAAATAGTTAGTGTATAGATTATGTTTTTATAAATTGAGTTTTTAATCAAATGGAATATATTATTTTTTGTTAATTGTATTATTAAATTTTTGGTTAAATAAATTATTTTATAATATTTAATTTATAGATTAAACGAAATTTTCAAAATTTATATTAAGTTATATAAAATATAGTTGTTTATTTATATTGAGTATATTTTATAATAATTTTTTATTTTTAAAATAAATCTATATGTTATATTTTTGTTAGTTATATTTTAGGTTTGAGTTTTAATTTTTTAAAAAGTTAAATTGATTAATTTTATTAATATTATTGAATAGTTTTTATTATATTTAATTTAATATTAAGTAAAACTTTTTATTTTCAAAATAAATCTATTGTTATATTTTAGGTTTGAGTTTTAATTTTTAAATGGCTTAATAATAAAATTAAATATTAATTTTTATTAATATTATATAGGTTTTAGGTTTATATTTAAAAAATATTTATTAATAAAACTTTAGTTATTAAGAATTTTTGGGATATAATAAAGTTTAATAAAAATAATTTTATTATTTTATAAAGAAATTTAAACAATATAATTTTTATAAAACAAACCCTATTGTTGTTTCGTTTTTGCTTTTTTTAGTTGTTCTTCTTCAATTTCTTTTTGTCTTTCTTTTCTTCTATTTTCAAATTCTCTTGCAACAATTTCAAAATAGTTTTCGGCAGATTGGCCGTCTTCTACAAGAATTGCCATTGCAATTTTAGGGGAAGATGCTGGATATAGCCCAACTCCTGCTCCGTTTGTTAGGTTTTGGTTAAATGAATACTGCGGAGAACCAGATTTGCAGTAGCCTTTATATTTAGATGCAAAAGGTTTTCCATTCCACATCATTTCCATTCCTTTTATTACTGTGTCATATGCAAAATCTGGAATTTTAAGACTGCTCATAACTTTAGGTTTTGTTTCGAAGATTATATTTTTATTTGGAGCCTCAATAGATTTAACTATATGTGTTGCAAGACGTTCTCCTTTTCTTGCGATGGTTAGTTGGCTTGCTGCTTGTTGCAAAATTGTTGTATATACTTCAGACTGCCCTATTGATGTTTGCCATAAATCTCCTCGTCTATATTGTGTGTTATATTTTCTTTGGAATTCTTTGCTTGGGTTTGTTACTCTTCCAAATGAACTATATAGTTCAAACCCAGTGTCAACTCCAAAACCAAAATACGGAGCATATTTATCTATATTATCTATTCCTATTTTATCTCCAGCTTGATAGAAATAGTTGTTGCAAGATCTTTGAATTGCTGTATATATATTAATAACTCCGGAGTGGCTGTAATGTGTACATCTCATATGTGGCATTATTCCATCTCTACAAACAAATTTTGTTGAAGGAGTTATGGCTCCACACATAAGCCCTGTTAACGCAATAAATGGTTTAAATGTTGAACCTGGTCTATATAGCTCTGTTGCTCTATTTTTTAAAGGATTAAATTTTGCTTTTTGATATTCATTATATTTTGAATTATATTCGTTAAGGTCGAAAGAAGGATATGATATTAATGCTAAAACATCTCCTGTTTCAACAGATAAAACACAAACTGTTGCTCCTTTTCCCGTTCCATACGACATGTGATGTTTACTAATAAATCCTGGGAGAGCTTCTTGAAGAGCTTTTTGAAATTTTATGTCTATTGCAAGGCGTACTGTGTTTCCTGGTTTTGGTTCTTTTTCATAGAACGTGTTTATTGTGTTTCCTTTTTCGTCTTTTTGAATAATAAAAACTCCATTTTGTGCTCTTAAATAGTCTTCATATTTTTTTTCTATTCCAAATTTTCCGACGATTGCATCTTTTGTGTAGCCCTTTTCTTTATATTTTTCATAGTCTTCTTTAAATAAAGGCCCAACGTTTCCAATAAAGTGAGCCCCAAATTCTTTAAACGGATAGACTCTCTTTGAAGTTTCTAAAATTCGAACTCCTTTTAGTTCGTCCCCTCTTCCTGTTATTTTATCTAGAAATTCTGGTTCAACTTTTTTTAGAACAACAAATGTTTTGTTATATTCAGAAAAACTTTTAATTAACATATTTGCTCTAAAAACTGCAATATCCCTAACTTGTTTTTCGGAATATCTTGTTTTATCTATATCAAATTTTTCTACCAATAAATCTATTGAATCTTGTGCTGTTGCATATTGTTGTTGTGAAAGAGCTTTTTTTAGCTTTTCAACTTCATAAGATCTGTCTTCTATAAAAGAATATGGTTTTGTTTTTGTTATTGGTGAATTTTCCTCCCAATCTAGTCCTTCTCTGTTTAAAATGTTAATTAACTTTAAAATTATATCATTTCCTTGAATGTTTTTTGCTTTTGCTGTTTCTTTATTATCTTCAACAGATTTTAGTGGAAAGTTTTCCCCTATTATTAAGCTTAAATTTAGCTCATTAGTTGCAAGAATAACTCCGTTTCTGTCTATTATGTCTCCTCTTGCGGCAGGAATTATTTCTCTAATTTGGTTGTTTGAATGTAGAATTCTATTATATTTTTCATAATCTATAATTTGATATTCTATTAATTTTGAAATAGCAATAAAAAAGCACACAATTAAACCAAAAACAAAAATAAGTAATCTTTTTTTAATTTTAATAGGTTTATTTTTCTTGTTAGATTTTTTGTTATTATCTTCCATATTTCATCCTTTTTTCTTTTGTTAATTTTTTTCTAATAAATTTTTGTTTTGGTTCTTTTATGTGTAGTTTTTCGTTATAGCAAAGTTTTTTGCTTAAAAAGAATATAAAAAGAGAGGAAATGGTCGTATATATAATATTTGGCACAAATGAAAAAAGCCAAACATTAAAAACATTTTCAATTCCTAAAAATAAATATTTAAAGGTGAACAATAAAAAGCTATATATTGTGAACAATGAAAAATTTAACAACAAAACACTAAAAAAACATATGCTTATATATTTTTTAAAAATAATTGAGATTGCCGTACAAAATATTAACAAGACTGCACTAGAAAAACCAAAAATAAAGTTATTATAGCAATCTAAAAAAAAGCCGCAGAGGAACGAAAATATTGCCGCTTCTTCTTTTTTTAAAAATAGCGAACAACAAATAGCAAAAGGGAAAACTAAAACAGGTTTTGAATTGAAGAAAAATGTTAAAATTTCGGTTGACTGTATAACCAAAAACAAAAAAACAAAGAAAATTAAAAAAAGCCATCTTTTAAATAAATTTAATCTCTTTTTTTCAATCATTAACAAAGGTCTCCTTTATTGTTTATTTTAACCTTTTTATAATAACTAAATCTTTAACGCATAGAGCGTTTTCAAAAGGTTCTATTATTGCAATACAAGACATACCGTTTTTTTCTCTTCTTATTTCTTTAATTTTTCCAACTGGAAGATCTTCTGGGTAGTTTGAATGGCCATATGTTGTTATTAAATCGCCAACTTCACATTTTGTTGATTTGTTAAGGTGACACATAACGCAAAGGCCATCTTTTGAAAAAGTTGCATCTCCTGTTATAACTCCTTTTTCATCTTTGTCGCTGTCTACTACCGGTATTTTAACGTTAAAGCACAAAAGCGTTGAAACAAAACTATAGTCCGATTCAACTTTTGAAATTGTTCCAACAAGCCCGTTTTTGGTTAAAACGACATCACCTTCACCAATTCCTTTATCTTTTCCTATGTTTATTGTAAAACCATAAAAGTCATTTGGATTTTTAGCAACAAATTTTGCAACTTCCACCTGAAAATTTTTATTGGTTTCTTTAATTTTTAATGCTTGTTTTAGTTGTTCATTTTCGTTTTTTATTTTATTTAATTCAGCAATTTGTTTTCTATTTTTATATATCTCTCTTTTTAAAATTTCGTTTTCTTCTTTAAACATGCCGCCTCTAAAAAACTCGTCAAAAAAACCTAAAATTCCTTTATGAATTGATATTAAGGCGCCTGAGCAAGGTTTTGTGGCAAAAGTTATAACTTTTTCTATAAATATTGGTTTATTTGTTGTTACTTCATATGTTATCATTCCAAACAATGCAGCAGTTAAAATAAAAATAATTTTAAAAAGTTTGGTTTTGAAAAATTTACTTAGATCTATTTTTGGCGCCCCCCTTTAAAGTTATTTATTCATTTATATTAAAAAATATATTAAAAAAAAAATATTTAATTACAAATTTTACTAAAAAATATTTTAATCGGACAAAATGTCTTGAAGTTTATCTATGTTTTCAAGAACCTTTCCTGTTCCTTTAGCAACGCAATCTAGTGGTTCATCTGCAATGTTTACAGGCATTTTTGTTTTTGAATTTATTAGTTTATCTAGCCCTCTTAATAGTGCTCCTCCTCCTGTTAGAGTGATTCCTTGTTCTATTATGTCTGCTGCTAGTTCTGGAGGGGTTTTTTCAAGAGTCATGTGAATGGCGTCTAATATGCTTTCTATAGATTCTTTTAAAGCTTCTCTAATTTCGCCAGAGGAAATTTCAATGTTTTCAGGAAGGCCGTTTAAGAGGTTTCGTCCTCTAATGTTCATATATTCTTCAACTTCAAATGGATAGGCTGAACCGATTTGAATTTTAACGTTTTCTGCTGAACTTTCTCCAATTAACAAATTATATTTTTTCTTTATATAGTTTATTATATCGGCATCGAATTCATCTCCTCCAACGCGAACAGATTGAGCTGCAACAATTCCCCCTAAAGATATTACAGCAACTTCGGATGTTCCTCCTCCTATGTCCACAACCATATTACCTGTTGGTTCTGCAACAGGTAAAGACGCTCCAATTGCTGCTGCCATAGGTTCTTCTATTATATAAACTTTTTTCGCACCCGCTTGCTCTGTTGCTTCTTTAACAGCTCTTTTTTCAACAGCAGTAACACCAGATGGGATGCATATTATTATTTTTGGTTTAAATATTGTTTTTTTGTTTATTGCTTTTTGAATGAATTTTTGAAGCATTGCTGTTGTTATGTCAAAATCAGCTATTACTCCGTCTTTTAAAGGGCGGACTGCAGTTATTGAACCTGGTGTTCTTCCTATTACGCTTTTTGCCTCTCTCCCAACAGATTTAACAGAGTTAGTTCTTGTGTCTACTGCAACAACTGATGGTTCACGAATTATTATTCCTTTTCCTTTCATAAAAATTAAAGTATTCGCTGTTCCAAGGTCGATTCCAAGATTTCTTGAAAATTCCATATTATAGCCTCCTGAAAAAATTAAACTATTTTTATTTTATAACGTTTCAAAATAGTTTTAAATAAAAAACTAAACACACTTCATTATATTATAATATAATATTTATTATTTAACAATATTTTTGTCATTTTTTTTTGGTTAAGGTAGAATATTATAAAAATTTTGCTTTTTTAGGGTGATTTTAAAAAGTTATATAAACCGTATTTTTATTATTATTTCCAATGTATGCCCTAAAACACCAAAAAAATGTTTAAATTTTAATGAAATTTTAAATTATTTGTGTTATAATTGAAACAAAAATATTAAGGATATAATAAAATGGAATTTAAAAAAGTTGTTATTAAAATAGGAACATCAACCTTAACTCATAAAACAGGGCTTTGCAATATATTAAGAATGGAGAAAATAACAAAGGTTATTGCAGATTTAAAAAATTCTGGAAAAGAAGTTGTTGTTGTAACTTCTGGTGCTGTTGGAATTGGGGCTGGAATGCTTGGTTTTTTCACTCCTCCAAAAGAAATTCCAAAAAGGCAAGCTTGCGCATCTTTGGGGCAGTGTATTTTAATGAATCTTTATGCGGATTTGTTTTCTAGATATGGTTATTTGGTTTCTCAAATTTTGTTGCCGCAAAAGGTTTTGGATGGGGCAGAAAATGAATTTAACACAAAAAACACATTTAATGAACTTTTGAAAAGAAGGATAATTCCAATTGTTAATGCAAACGACACAATTTCAACAAAAGAATTGGAGTTTGGAGATAATGATACACTGTCTGCCTATGTTTCTCTTTTGGTTGATGCGGATTTATTAATTATTCTAACCGATTTAGACGGAGTTTTTGATAAAAATCCAAATGAAAATAAAGATGCTAAGCTTATTAAGAAAATAGAAATAATTGATGAAAATTTAAAGAATGCTGTTAAAGGTGGGCCAAATTCTTTGGGAACTGGCGGGATGCAAACAAAGCTAAAAGCAGCAAAAATTGTTGGGAAAAAAGAAAAACCAACAGTTATTTTAAATGGGTCTTTTCCTGAACGGATGTATGGCGTTTTTAAGGGAAACATTGAAGGAACATTAATAAATTTAAAAAGAGAATATATTGAAGAATAAAAGTTTTGTTTTGAAGTTGTTTTAAAAGATAATTAATTTAGTTTTTATTTATTTGATATTGAAATGTGATTTATATTATTGGTTTTATGGTTAAGGATTTTATGGTTAGAATGAAATATTTATTAATTATATTTGTTTATTTTATTTTAAGGTTTAATAAATGATAAGTTTATGTATTAAATTTAGGTATAGGTAAGTTGAAAAAATATTTAATAGTAGAAAAATTTTTGTTTAGTTTTTGCTTATTAAAATTTGAAAATTAATATGTTGTTTAAAGTTAAATATGATATTAATAACTTTTATAAGTAAAGTTGTTTAATTGTTAGGGATATATAATTAATTTATTTTTATTAAAAGTTAAAAGGAAAAATAAAATGGAAAATGTTGTTCTTTAATATTAAAAATTTGGTGTTGGGGTATTTAGTTTATTTTGAATTATAAAATAGTTATTTTAGTATGAAATTTCACTTTGGAATTTTAATTATGTTTTTGGGTTTTATAAAAAGTTAGCTTGGTGATAATTTTCAAATTAAAAGTTTTATCAAATTAATTTATTTTAAATTATATAAATTATAAAATAAAAGTATTTTTAATATTTGGGATAGATGTTATTATTTTTAGTGTTAAAAATTTTATGGTTAGAATGAAATATTTATTATTTTGATTAATTTTTTTATTTTGAAATTTGAATTATGTTTTTAGTTTTTATGAGATATTGTGTTTATTAAGTTTAATTTGTTTTATCTAAAACAGCATAGTATTAACACTAGAAAAATAATTTTTGTTTGTGTTTTTAAATTAGAAATTTTAATATAGTTTTTATTAAAAAGTTATTTTTAGGTTTTAATAAATAAAATATTTGAAATATCTATTTTTGAAGGTTTTTATTGTTATTAAAATAGGTTTAAAATTAATGTCGTATATAATATTTAAAAACAATAATTTAGGTTAAAAATAAGCTTTTAATATAATAAAATTTAAAAAGCAGATTAATATAGTTTTTTTAAAATTATATTTATAGATTATTATAATAAGATTTATTTTATAGTATTTTTAAACTTTGAAAAATGTAATATTATTTAAACAGTTGAAAAAAATTTTAGTATAAAAATATGTTATAGTAAATTTTTTTAGATATTAAAATATGTTTTGGTTTATGTTTAAGTTAATAATAAATATTTTGTGATAAAAGAGTTAATGCTGTAAAAATAAAATTATATTTACATAAAATTAAAAAGTTGCTATAATTTAAAAAGATTAGTGTTTTTAAAAATAGGGGAGATTATTTTGGAGGTTTTAGAGATTGCAAAAGAGGTTAAAAAAGCTTCAAGAAATATTAATTTAGCTTCTAGTGAAAAAAAAAATTTGGTTTTATTAAAACTAAAAGAAAACATGTCAAATAGGTGTGAAGAAATTTTAAAAGAAAATGCAAAAGATATAGAAAATGCAAAAAAAATGGGGTTATCTGAAAGTTTAATAGAAAGGCTTAGTTTAAACATAAATAAAATTAAGGCAATTGAAAAGTCTATTGATGAAGTTATTTGTTTAAAAGATCCAATAGGTGAAGTGGTTGAAGGGTGTATATTAAAAAGTGGGCTTAATATTCAAAAAATTAGGGTTCCACTGGGTGTTGTTGGAATCATTTATGAATCTCGTCCAAATGTTACTGTGGATGCATTTATGCTTTGTATTAAGTCAGGAAATGCTGTTATTTTAAGAGGTGGAAAAGAAGCAGTTAACACAAATAGATTTTTTGTTGAACTAATGAGAGATGCTTTAAAAAAAGCAGGGTTAGATCCTTTTGTTGTTGGTTTTATTGATTGCACAAGAAGAGAAAGTTGTTTAGAAATTATGAAGTTAAACGGTTATTTAGATGTTTTAATCCCAAGAGGAGGAAAAGGTTTAATAAAAACTGTTGTTGAAAATGCAACGGTTCCTGTTATTGAAACAGGAACTGGAAATTGCCATATTTATGTTGATGAATTTGCTGATTTTGATATGGCTATTAAAATTGTTAATAATGCTAAAACAAGCAGAGTTAGCGTTTGCAATGCTGCTGAAAGTTTGCTCGTTCATGAAAAGATTGCTGAAAAATTTTTGCCTGTTTTAAAGAAGGAATTTGATAAAAAAAATGTTGAACTTTTTGGTTGCGAAAAAACTTTAAAAATTTTGCCGGATATAAAAAAAGCAACAGAGGAAGATTTTTATTGTGAATATTTAGATTATAAAATGTCTGTTAAAATTGTTTTGGATGTTGAAGAAGCAATAGCGCATATTTTAAAATATTCTTCAAAACATTCAGAAGCGATAGTTACCAATAACTATTTTGTGGCGGAACATTTTTTGGAGTGTGTTGATTCATCTGCTGTTTATGTTAACGCGTCAACAAGGTTCACTGATGGATTTGAGTTTGGGCTTGGCGCTGAAATTGGAATATCAACACAAAAGCTTCATTCTAGAGGGCCTATGGGTTTAAAAGATTTAACAACAACAAAGTTTAAAATTAGAGGAAATGGGCAGATTAGGGAATAGGTTCTTTGTTAATTTAATTAAATATTTAAATGGTTAAAATTTTATTTTAATCATTTTTTTTATTAAAAAATTTGAATTAATGTTATTAATTATTATTTATTGTAGTGAAGCAAAAAGTAGATATATTAAGAAATTTTTTGTGGTGTTGTGTTTAGATAATTTTTTATTTTTATGTTTTCATATTTCAATAGAAAAATATTTAAAACACTATTGCAATATTTCTAAAAAATATTAAAGTATGGTTATATTTTGCTATTTTTTAGGAGATTTTCATAATGAAATATAATTTAAAAAGTTTGTTATTAATAGGTTTATTGGCTATTTTTTAGTTTTAGTAGAATTAATGTTATGGGAACTGATTATAGCAAAAAAAATTATGTTTTATAACACAAGATATTTTAGTTGACGGTGAATATGATTTTAGAAAAAGTGAAGAAATAACCTATAAAATAAGCAATGATAAATTTAATAGAATTCTTGTGGATTTAAATATGTTTAGGGAAATTATAAGAAAAGTTATTAAAGAAGTTGAAGCAGAAAAAGATCGGTTATTTATGTTTTATGTTTGTTTTTATGAATTATTTAAGATATTTAAATCGAATTTATTTGAAATAGTTAGAGTTAGTAATTTATATAAAGAAAAAACAAAATATTGTGGAGATGATTTAGAAAGTGGGCAAAATAGTATAGATAAAAAAATTATTAAAAAAAAATTATGCAATAAATTAGGAATAATACAAAAAAGTGGATTTTTAAATTTTTATATTAAGCGAGATGGTCAGCCAATTATTTATAATGAAGTTAAATATAAAAACTATAAAAATTTTGAAAATTTTGTTTTAGGATATATGCAAGATAATTATGATAATGGTTATGGTTTAGATTTTGGTTTATATAAAAAAGTTATTTTTGATATTGATGCAGTTAATGGTTATTTGGGTATGCGTATAAAAATAATGCTTCAATGTTTAGAAATAATGGGAGAGATGTATGAAGAACTTTTAACATTTAAAAAAATATCAAAGATTATAGATTATTTGATCTAAAATTTATAAAATGTAGGTAGATTATTAAGAAAATTGAAAAAGATAAATTTGGGAAGAAGGAACATTCATTTAAACTGCGAATAGGTTTTAATTTAACAGATGAAATTAAAGATCTTGAAGAAGTATTTAATCCTAAAAAGACTGTTGAAAATTTAACAAAATATTTAAAAGAAATAGTAGAATCTTTAAATTTAAAAAAAGGCAAAGACAAAGAAAGCAATTATTTTTATTATAAAAATTTTATTGATAAATTAAATACAAAAGATATTTCTAGTTTTGTGGTTCTAGATAAAATAAAAAAGGAAATTGAACTAAGAAAAGAAATAATGCCTATAATAGAAAAGATTATTCAAAAAGAAGTTTATAAAAATATTATTAGTAAAGTTATGAGTTTTGTTGGTGAAGAAGATTTTTATAAAGAAAAAGCTTTTAAATGTTTTAATATGAAATTTGAAGATTATAAATAATTAAAAAGTTTGATGAAAAATTTTAGAGTTATAGTTAGATTTAATATTAAAAAAAATGATTTGAATATTATTAATTATATCGTTTTATTAAAATATTTTAAAATTAAACTCTATTTGCTTGGTTTAAATTTTAGTTTAAGTTTAAATTGAGTTGAATAGAGTTTTTTAATATGTGTGATCTATAAATTAAAAATGTTGAGTTAATTAAGATTATTTTAGTTTAGTGGAAATAAAAAAAGATTAAAAGGTTAAGGAAAAATTAATAAATTTATCTTTTAAATAGAAAAGGTGTTTAATATAAAAAATATATATTTAGACGATTTAATCATAAAGAAATTAGTTAATATTATTGTGAATTTATAGGTAAAAATAAAAAATATTTGAAGTTTTGTAATTGGAAAAGTTTAATGGAATATTTTAAGAAAATTCATGTGATATATCTATTGATAATTTAAAAAATTATTGGAATGTTAACATATTTTTATTTCAGTATAACTTTAAAAAAATATTAATTTTAATAAGAAATTTTAAGATATTATTATAAAATATCATATCGTTTTATTAAAATATTTTAAAAGTTTTATTTTTATATCTTTTTATTGTTTTATTGACAAATTTTTTAAAAATTTTTATTTTTTATTGACAATTTTTTAAAAATTAGTAGAATTGTAGTCAAAAATTAATAAAGGAGAGAAGATATAAAAATGATGAATAATGTTCAAAATAATGGAGGTTATTTAAATAATCCGCCAACAGAAATTGTTGAAAAAGTTAAAGAAAATGTTATATTAAAAAATAAAGATTATGAAATAGTTTTAATTCCAAATAATATGAAAATAGATAATTCTGATGATAGTATGGTTCCTAGAATATTATATGATAAAAAAAACGAAAAATATTGCTATCAGTTAGATTATAATACTTATATATTTTTAGATAGATCAGATTTTGAAAAATATAAAAAATTCTTCGAAATAAAAGATAATAGATTGTTATTTTTTAAATTAGATGGTGGAAAGCTTGGTGGAAGAGGTTTGCTTCCGTTTAAGAATAAATTTTGTGAGATATATTCTAACTACGATGAGTATAATAAAAAATATGGAAATCTAGATAGAAATCTTGAATTTAAAGAACGTGGGGAAGAAATAAAAATATATGAAAATTTAAAAAATTATTTTAGAAGAAAATGTAGAGTATATCTTAATAAAAAGAATTTTGAAAACAATATTTATTCGGAATATGATGATATATATCATTACTATTATTATTGTTTAGATAAAGAAAAATTTAATTTAAAATTAAATGGATATAAAAAAAACTTTAATGATTTGAAAAAAGTTTTACCAAAGATTAAAAAAAATTTAGAAACCTTTAATCGTATGTATAATCAGTGTTTTAATAAAAATAATAAATTTTATTTTGATAAATCTTCTTTTAATTTGGAGAATGTAGATGGTACCAATGCTAATTCAATATATAATATTGTAAGCCGTTTTATTAAATTGAGAGGGGGGTTGGATGTTGATTTAATATATAAAGCTAAAATAGAGGATGAAGAAGAATTTGTTGAGGAAGGGGTAATAGGTGCTATGTTAAAAAATATAAATATTTTTTTAATTGGCACTAAACATTTAATATCGATTAAAAAAGAAATAAAAACAAATTTTCTCGCGACGATTTCTGAAGAACAATCGAGAGAATTGAATAAAGAGTTAGAATACTATTATAAAGAAGTTTTTGAACTAAAAGATAAGTTTAAGGATATATTAGAAAAATTTGTTGATTTTTTTGAAAAAGTTATGATGAAGCCTATTTTTTTAGATTGTAGTTATAAAGCTAAAGAAAACTTAAAAAGAAGAAAAGAAGAATTTATTTTATGTTTTGAAAGATTTATAGAAACAGAAAGATATAATACATATAATATGATTCAAGAAATTTTTAATAATATTAACGAAAAAGATAGCGATGATGTTGAATTAAAAAAGAGTTTAGAAGATTTAAAGTCTTATTTAGAAACTTTGCGTAAGGATTTGCCAAAAAGGATAAATACATATTTTAAATTTTTTAATTTAAATTGGGAAAATTTCAGAACTATAGGTTTAAATATAAGTTCAATTAAAAAAATTTATAATAAATTTAGGGAGAGTTTTTATTCTAATGATGAATTATTTATACCAGAAAATAAAAATAGTTTAAACGATATGGATAAAAAACAATTACATATTTTTATTAGTTTTATTGCTAAAATTATAGAAAAGATGCATGATTTGTTGGTTGAGATGCCAGAAAAAATAATTTCTTCTAATAATAGATTAAATAATTTGAAAGGTGATATGGGTAGCTTAGAAGAGTTTGCACTTAATAAGATTAAGAGTTTTAAAGAAGATTCAAAAGAAATTAAGAATGTTTTGTTAACTAGTTTAGAAAAATATTTAAGTTTATATAAAGATTCAATATTTGATGACACTTTTATGTTTCCTGAAAAAAAATATTTAATAGATGGCGGCCTATCATATTATGATTCTTTTAAAAGTGAATATAATGGACTTGTAGATGAATTTTATGTATATCCTTTAGCAAAAGAAAATTTAGTCGTTTTTTTAGAACGGGTTATAGAATATATAGGAAAAGATAAATCTTCATATGAAAATTTGTATGAATTGTGTCGAGATTTATCTGAAAATGTAAAAAACAAAAATTTAGAAAGTTATGATAATTTTTTTGAATTAGCGTCTGCAAAAAGTATTGAAGATGCAAAAAAAAGAAATGACAAAGAAAATATATTTTATGATGTGGAACAGGCTAAAGAACAAAGAGAAAGAGATAAAGAATATAAACACAGTGAATTAATTTCGTTAGAAACTATTGAAAATAAAAGAGAAATATATAGAAAACTTATTAAAGATGTTAATGAATGCAGTAATGGAAGAGAGTTTTTGGAAAAGGTTGAATTATTGCAAACATATGTTATTCCTGCCGTTTTAGAATATGATAGATTTTTTGTAGATTTTGAAGAAAATGAAAAAGTTAGTTCATATAAAAAAAATGTGTATGATAATTTTAAAAATATGTTAATTAAAAGTTTAGAAAATGCGATTAAAAAAATTAATGAATGGTGTGAAGTAGAAAATAAAAATGAACCGATTGTTAAAAATATAGCAGATAACTTAGACACTGTTGTAGAGAGTGATATATTATATATTCTTGATTCTAATAAAGAAATAAGAGAATATTATTATAAAGACTTTATAGAAAAAATAGATGATTCAATTAATAAATGTGATGAATTGAAAGAAACAAAAGTAGATGAAGAATATAAAACAGAAATTAAAGATTTGCAATATAGGTTACGGAATTTAAAAGACAGTACTAAATCATTATTTGAACAAAATTGTGGTTCAGATAGACCAGTTATATATCAAAAATTTTTTCGTCAAGAACATAATAGAGTTTCAGATTTATTTAAAATAAAAAATACAGGGGATAGCGTTATTAAAAAAATAAAAAAAGATTTATTACTTCTTAAAGGAGAAAATAAGTAACATAAAAAATCATATCATTTATTAAAATATTTCAAAATTAAACTCTATTTACTTGGTTTAAATTTTAGTTAATTTTAAATTGAGTTGAATAGAGTTTTTTAATATGTGTGATCTATAAATTAAAAATGTTGAGTTAATTAAGATTATTTTATTTTAGTGGAAATAAAAAAATATTTTAGGTTTTGTAATAGTAAGTTTTAGAGATTATTAATAAAAAATGAATATGATCTAGCAATTGAAAAAATAAAAAATTGTTGTAAGGTTAACATATTTTTATTTCAGTATAACTTTAAAAAAATATTAATTTTAATAAGAAATTTTAAGGTATTATTTCAAAATTAAACTCTATTTGCTTGGTTTAAATTTTAGTTAATTTTTAAATTGAGTTGAATAGAGTTTTTAATATTTGTAGTTTATAAATTAAAAATATTGAGTTAATTGAGATTATTTTATTTTAGTGGAAATAAAAAAAGTTTAAAAAGTTAGGAAAAAATTAATAAATTTATGTTTTAAATAGAAAAGGTATTTAATATAAAAATATATATTTAGAAGCGTTTGATAAATATTTAATTAGAAAGAAATTCTTATTATTATTGTGAATTTATAAGTAAAAATAAAAAATATTTGAAGTTTTGTAATTGGAAAAGTTTAATGGAATATTTTAAGAAAATTCATGTGATATATCTATTGAAAATTTAAAAAATTGTTGTAAGGTTAACATATTTTTATTTCAGTATAACTTAAAAAAACATTAATCTGAATAAGAAATTTTAAGATATTATTATAAAATATTATATTGTTTTATCAAAATATTTTAAAATTAAACTCTATTCGCTTAGTTTAAATTTTAGTTTAAGTTTAAATTGAGTTGAATAGAGTTTTTAATATTTGTAGTTTATAAATTAAAAATATTGAGTTAATTAAGATTATTTTATTTTAGTGGAAATAAAAAAAGATTAAAAGGTTAAGGAAAAATTAATAATTTTATGTTTTAAATAGAAAAGGTATTTAATATAAAAAATATATATTTAGAAGTGTTTGATAAATATTTAATTAGAAAGAAATTGTTATTATTATTGTGAATTTATAAGTAAAAATAAAATAAGAAATATTTTTATAACAACATAAAAGATTATACGTTATGGAAATATTAATTATTTAGAGTTAACTTTATTATTTTTTGTTTAATTTAAGAAATGAAAATAACTAAAAAAATATTTTAAGAAAATAAAATAAATTTATATAATCTAACATATTTTTAGATTTGTAAATTAATTTATATTAAATAATTTTATTTAAATATTTTATGTAGATATTTTATTTTTAAATATTAAGTATAAATAAATAATTTTTTTGATAAATATGATTTGTGAAGAAGTTGGTTAGTTAAATTAATTTTTTTATATCTATAATCTATTTAATATGAAAATTTACAAAAAATTGAAAAATATAAATATTTTTTCTAAAATATATTGTATAATTTATAAAATATGGTATAATAATGTAGAATTTTGTAAATTTTGGAGGTGTTTTGTGTTTAGAAATAATTTTAAAGGTGTTATATTGACTGTGTTGGTAGGAGGTCTGTTTTTTTTTAGTTTTGGTGGTGATACTATTGCTATGAAAAAAAATTATGATTATTATAAAATGGAAAAAAAATATGATTACACTGATATGAAGAATGATTTGAAGTGGGGAATAAAAGATTTGTTTAAATGTCGTATGGCAGATGATGTTGACGAAAATATTTCAAAAGTAGAATATGACGATGAAAAAAAATCTGAAGAAAAAAAAGACAATTTTGAAAAATATATACTTGATGAAAATAGTGAAAAGAAATTGACAATGAAAAAAGTGTCAGCAAGGCAAGTTATACCAGTTTCTAAGGAACAATATGATGTATTAACTAATGATGGTAATGATTTTTATAGCAAAGATTTTAGAAATAGTGAAGATATAGTTTATATTAAAAAGGAAAAGAAAAAAGAAAAAATTAGTGATGAAAGTTTTAAAGATAATAAAATAGAATATAATAGAATTTATGTAGATTTAGATGGTTTGGAAGAAATTATGAAAGAAGTAATTGATGAAAAGAAAACAGAAAAAGAAAAATTAGAGGCATTTTATTTATCTTTAAATGAACTGTTTGAAATATTTAAATCAAATTTTTTAGAAATAATTAAAGTGAATAGTTTATATAAAAATAGAGATACAACAGAAAATTGTGAAAACAAAATTAATGATTTTACAATAAAGTCAATTATTAATGATGGAAAGAAAGTGTTTAGAGATTTAAAAATATCAAAGATTAAAAAAGATTCTTCAGGAACATATGATTATGATGATTTGAGTTTTGACGATTTTGTTTTAAAATATATAAAATCTCATTCACCAGGGTATGATGTTATTTGTAATTTATATAAAAAGGTTATTTTTGATATCGACACAGTTAATAGCTACTTAGGAATGCGTATAACAACAATGCTTCAATGTTTAAAAGTAATGGACGATATGTATGGAGAATTGGTGGCTTTCACAGAAAATATGAAAGATAAAGGTTTATTGAATTTAAAATTTATAGATTTAAGAAAATTAGAAAAATGTAGTGAAGAAGAAGCAATTGATGAAGAACATACACTAAAATTATCAAGGTCAGCACAATTTTCTGCAAGTAATATTGTTAAGAGTTATAGTTATTTTTTTGACCAAAAGTATATTATGGAAAAATTAACGTCATATTTAAAGCAAATTTTAGAATCTTTGAATCTGCCGAAAAAAAAATTTGAAGATATTTCTAGTTATTATTTAGATTTCATTGATAGATTCACTAAAAAAATTGTTATTAATTCTTCGGATTTAAGTAACATTAAAAAAGTGATTGAATTGATGAAAGAAATTATGCCAGTTATAGAAAAAATAACGCAAGAAGTAGTTTATGAAAATATAATTAACAAAGTTATGGGTTTTGTTGGTGAGGAAGATGAATATGTGAATAAAGCAAAGCTTCTGAATTATAAGTAGTTTTTTAAATAGAATGAAATAAACTTTATTGTGATAATAAATTTTTAACAACTTTATTGATATAACTACAAAAATATTGAGTTAATTAAAGAATATTTTAGTTTAGCATAAATAAAAATAAAAAATATTTTAAATTTATAATTGGAATAGCTTAATGGATTATTTTAAGAAAATTTAGGTGATGTATCTATTGAAATGTTAAAAAGATTTTGGGATGTTAAATATAATTTTATGTTAATATAACTTTAAAAAAATATTAAAATTAATACTAAAAGTTTAAGATATATTTTAAAATAAAACTTTATTCACTTGGTTTAAATTTTAGTTATTTTTAAATTAAGTTGAATAGAGTTTTTTAATATTTTATGTCTAAATGAGTTTTATTAAAAATGTTTGAATTTTTTATTTTAGCATTCTACTTTAAAATTTTAATAATGTAAAAAATACCAAAATTATTCCAAAATATATCATATTATTTCTAAAATCAGGTATAATAAAGCCATATTTTCCAATCATGGAGGATTTTGTTTATGTTTAAAAAAAATTTTAAAGGTATGATATTGACAGTTTTAATAGTATGTTCTTCTTTTTATAGTTATAAAAAAATTAATGCCATGGAGTTTGATTGTGAAAGAGGAAATTTTTGCTGTGTTATTGATCATAATGAAGATTATGAAAATATATTTAATGAATATCTAAAATATCTTAAAAAAAAATTAGAATATAAAACAAAAGAAATTATTAATATAGGAGGATATATTTTGAAAGTATCAGACGAAGTTTATGATATGAATTTTAATAATGCTAAAGATTTTTTAAAAAGTGTGGACATATTTGATGTGATACCTATTACCAAAAAAGAATACAAAATGGTATTTGGAAAAGTTAAAAAAACTAAAGAAGATAAAACTCAAAAAATTTACCAACCAGATCCTAGATATAACAAAAATAGAATGTCTATTGATTTAGATATATTTAGAAAAATTATAAAAAAAATTATGAGAGAATTTAAAACAGAAAAAGATAAGTTATTTTTGTTTTATGTGTGTTTTTATGAATTATTTAAGATATTTAAATCGAATTTTTTTGAAATAATTAAAGTTATTAATTTATATACAAAAAAAACAATAGATTTTGTGCATAATTTAGAAAGTACGCCAAATGCTGAAGATAAAGAAAATATTGAAAAAAAATTTTATGATAGGCTAGGAATAAAGAAAAAAGGAAATTTAAACTTTTATGTTAATAGAGGTGATAAATCAGCTTTTTATTTGGAATGTAGGGAGTATGATGATGACGATGATGATTTGTGCGTATGTATAAAAGATATGTTAAAATGTTTAAAATTAATGGATGAGATGTATGAAGAACTTTTAAAATTTAAAAATAATATTAAAGATAACACATTATTTGATCTAAAATTTGTAAAAAACAGGCGGATTATAAAGAAAATTAGTATTGCAAAGGGAGAAATTTTGAGCCTTATAAAAAATAAAGAGGCTAAAAAGGCAGGAATCAGAATGGGCCATGAAATGTTAGGAATTTTATATGAAGGGGGATATGATATAACAGAAAAATGTTTATTTGAACTGAAGGTGGGTTTTGATTTAACAGATAATATTAAATATGAGGAGGAATTATTAAATTTAAAAAATGATGTTGAAGATTTAACAAAATATTTAAATGAAATAATAAAATTTTTAAATTTAAAAGATAAAAATATTTATTCTTATTATAAAAATTTTATTGATAAATATAATAGGAAAGATATTTTTAGTTCTTCGGTTTTAGATAACATAAAAAAAGAGATTGAACTAAGAAAAGAATTAATGCAAATTATAAAGGAAATTATTAGAAAAGAT
>CACXZI010000018.1 GCA_902772105.1 Oscillospiraceae bacterium
AAAATAAAAAATTGGCTAAAACATATTTTTTTCTGCATCAAATATCTTTTGATATAACTAAAACAATTTAATATTCTAATTAATCTTATTTAAAATATTTTAATAAAATTATTCATTAAATTAATGTAGTCAAATTCACATTATAACTAAAAATAAACACCTTTTTGTTGCTTTTGTTTTTAAAAACTTAAAATAAAAAAATAAATAACATTTTATGAATATTATTATTTTCTAAATTTATATTAATTTAATATATTATTATAAAATTCTCCTTTAAAAAACACCAATAAAAAATTCAACTTAAAAAATATAACTCCTAACAATAAATGTTAAAAACTTCACATTTATTTATTTCTATTAAATTTTGTAATAAATTAATTCTAAATTTTTAATTCACTCTTTTATTTTTTCTATTTCCTTTATGAATTCTTCCGCTGTTGAAAATTCATAATAAACAGATGCAAACCGAATATATGAAACAATATCAACTGCTTTTAGTTTTTTCATTGTTAATTCTGCAACCTTTGTTGATGGAACCTCTTTAACAAAATGATTTAAAATTTTTTGTTCAACATCATCAGCAATCTTTTTAAAAACCTCTAAAGCAAGAGGTCTTTTCCCACAAGCCCTCAAAAGCATTGCAACTAGCTTTTCTTTATCAAACCTTTGCCTTGAATTATCTTTTTTTATAACCAACAAAGGAACCGTTTCAACCTGTTCATATGTTGTGAACCTTTTCCCACAACTTAAACATTCTCTCCTTCTTCTGGTTTGACTTTCATCCGCTGTTGCCCTTGAATCTATAACCTTGCTTTCTTTTGCTCTACAATGTGGACAAATCAAATAAATCACTCCTTTTTAAATAAATTTATCTACCTTAAAGCCACCTTTAAACCTCATCGTTTCTTGTTTTAAACATTTTTTATTCAAATCTATCTTTAACTTTTTAGCACAGTATTTATTTAACGTTGAAATATATTAATTAAATTTAAAACCACAATGCCAAATCTCCAAAAAAAATTTTAATAATTTTTAAATTTATAATTAACTTTCCTATTTGTTTTAAATAATCCCACAAAATGCTTTATTTATATTTTTTATAAATTATTTTATTTTAATATTCCTTTGCCAAAACATATCTTTCAAAACAACCACATTGCCTCCCACCATTTCGTATAAATATATACCCTACCGCTTTTTGCACCTAAATTAACCCCTCTATAATGCTCATTTTTTTCCAACCTGTTAACAAATTCTTTATTATTCCAATTAAAATTACAATAATATTTAATATTCTTTTTTAAAATCCACAATTTAAGAAAAGCTAATTCCAATATTTATCCATCATATAAATTTTTTATTTTTCTTCCTATATTTTATACCTGCTGCTTTGTATTAATTTCCCTATATCTACCACTTTTTTGTAATCTTTTAAAACTTTTATTTTATGTAAACATCTTCTAAATTATATAAAACACTAAAAAATTATAGCAAACTAATCTATATTTTGCAATTAGCTTTATTGTTTTAATCCTAAAAAACCTAATAAAACCGATATATTTTATTGTTTAACAAATTTTATACATAAAATTTAGTTACCTTTTTTTGCTAAAATATTGAAAAAAATAACCTCAATTTACATGAATTTTGGCGCCTTTTTTGTCAAAACTGAAATGGTAGTCTAAAAATTTGCTAAGATGAGAGGTAATTTTTTATGTACCTTAATAAAGTTAAAATAAGTGGTGTTAACACTAATAATTTGAAAGTTTTGAAAGAAAAAGAAAAAAAAGAACTACTAAAACAAATTAAAGAAAACAAAAACCCAAAACAAGCTAGAGAAAAATTAATTAACGGAAATTTAAAACTAGTTCTTAGCGTTGTTCAAAGATTCTCTTCAAGAAAAGAAAATATGGATGATCTTTTTCAGGTTGGCTGCATTGGGCTCATTAAAGCAATAGATAGATTCGACATAACCCAAAACGTTCACTTTTCAACCTATGCCGTTCCTATGATTCAGGGTGAACTTAGAAGATATATTAGAGATTATTGCAGCATTAGGGTTTCAAGATCTTTGCGAGATATTGCATATAAAGCAATGAAAGTTAAAGAGGCATTTATAAGCAAAAACAATCGTGAACCCACTTTCACCGAAATAACTAAAGAAATGAAAGAATCTTCTAGAAATGTTTTTATGGCATTAGAATCGATTATAGAGCCGGTTTCTTTAAATGAACCACTATATAAAGACTCCAACGACACTGTTTATGTTATGGATCAAGTTGGCGACAAAAGAACCGATGACAATTGGTTAAACGAAATTTTAATTAAAAAAGCAATTGCAGATCTTTCAGCTAGAGAGAAAAAAATATTATCTATGCGCTTTCTAGCAGGAAAAACCCAAATGGAAGTTGCAAAAGAAATAGGAATTTCTCAAGCGCAGGTGAGCCGGTTGGAAAAAAACACTATAAAAGCCATAAAATCTCAAATAAAATCTAAATAGCATTTAAAACTAAATTTTGAACCATCTAATTTATAACAAATTGGATGGCTTTTTATTTAAATATTTGAATTTAAATTTTTATATTAAAAATTTTAAATAAACTTCTTTATTTTAATTAGAATAACGATATTTAACATTTATATGAACAAACTTATTATTTAAAATATTAATATATAGCTTTATATTAATCAAGAAATTTAATACGTTTTTAATTGCTTATTTTATATTTTAAAATATAAATCAACCTAACTAAATAACTTTTAATATGAATTTTAAAAAAATATTAACCAAAAACTTTAGATTTTTTATATAATAAACATATAAATCAACCTAACTAAATGACTTTTAATATTAATTTTAAAAAAATATTAACCAAAAACTTTAGATTTTTTATATAATAAACATATAAATTAAATTTAAATATTTAATGTTAAGCAATATGAATATATTTTAATTAACAAACTTCCCTACTATTTTTAATATAGTTTAAAAGCCCTCCTGCTAAAATTATTTCAATTTGCCTTTCATCTAAAGCATATTCAACACCAATTTTTAAATTTTTAGTTTTATTAAAAACAAAAATCGGTTCATTTTTTTTAATTAACTGTTTACAATTTTTTATTTCTAGTTCATCTTCTAAATCTATTTTTTCATAATCTTCTTCATTTAAAAAAGTTATTGGCAATATCCCTGCATTTATTAAATTTGCTTTATGTATTCTTGCAAAACTTTTCGCTAAAACAAATTTAACCCCTAAATATAATGGAACTAAAGCAGCATGCTCTCTTGAAGAACCTTGACCATAATTTAACCCAGCAACTATGCAACAACTTTTAAACTCTTTTGCTCTTTTTGGAAAATTGCTATCAACAACTTCAAAACAAAACTGAGATAAATATGGAATATTAGACCTATATGGCAAAATCTTAGCTCCAGCAGGCATAATATGATCGGTTGTTATATCATCAGAAACCTTTATTGCAACTTTAACCGAAATATTCTCATTTAAAGGCTCTCCTATTGGAAAATCTTTTATATTTGGCCCTTTTTCAACAATAACCTTATCAAAATCTTCTTCAGATGCTGGAGGAGATATCATATTATCGTTTACAATAAACTGCTCTGGCATCTTAAACAAAGAAAAATCAAAAACATCTTTTGGCGGCGCTAAAAGTTCTCCTTTGATTGCTGAATATGCAGCAACCTGAGGAGAAACTAAATATATTTTAGCATCTTTTGTTCCACTTCTACCTAAAAAATTTCTATTAAATGTTCTTAAAGAAACTCCCCCAGATTTTGGAGACTGCCCCATTCCAATGCAAGGGCCACAAGCACATTCTAAAATTCTAGCTCCAGCATCGATCATATCACTTAAATGCCCACTTCTTGTTAACATTGTTAAAACCTGCCTCGAACCAGGAGATATAACCAAATCAACATCAGGATGAACCTTATTGCCTCTTAAAATATGTGCAACCTGCATCATATCCGTCAAAGAAGAATTTGTGCAAGATCCTATGCACACCTGGTTTATTTTTAGACCTTTTACTTCATCAACAGCCTTAACATTATCTGGTGAATGTGGGCAAGCAACCATTGGCGTTATTTCTTCTAGGTTTAAATCTATTGTTTCGTCATATACAGCATCTTCATCCGCAAAAAGAGCAACCCAATCTTCTTCTCTTCCCTGCGCTTTTAAAAACTCCCTTGTTGTTTCGTCCGAAGGAAAAATTGAGGTTGTTGCTCCTAATTCTGCTCCCATATTTGTTATTGTTGCTCTTTCTGGAACAGATAAACTCTTAACCCCTTCTCCACCATATTCAAAAATTTTTCCTACTCCGCCTTTTACTGTTAGCTTCTTTAAAATTGTTAATATTATATCTTTTGCAAAAACACATGGATTTAATTTTCCTATTAAATTTATTTTAACTATTTTAGGACAAGCTATTTCGTAAGGAATTCCCGCCATAGCACAAGCAACATCAAATCCTCCCGCTCCAAAAGAAAGCATTCCTATTCCTCCTGCTGTTGGGGTGTGACTATCGGACCCTATTAAAACATCACAAGGGACTGCAAACCTTTCTAGATGAACCTGATGACATATTCCATTACCAGGTTTTGAAAAATAGATGCCGTGTTTCTTTGCAACAGTTTTAATATATCTATGATCATCCGCATTCATAAACCCTGCTTGAAGCGTATTATGATCAACATAAGCAACGCTTAATTTCGTTTTAACCCGCCTGCATGAAAGCGCTTGAAACTGCAAATATGCCATTGTTCCTGTTGCATCCTGTGTTAGGGTTTGATCTACCCTTATTTTTATATTTTTGCCAACCTTAAAATCTTCAAAATTTAAAGCATTCTTTCTTAATATTTTTTCTGTTACACTATACCCCATAAAAAACACCATCCTTTCATTACGTTTTTTCATTACGTAGAAAATTTTATATAATTTTAAATAGGTCACTCGCCATAAAGTTTAATCTAACCTCATTCGGCCTGCTAAATCCTTTTTTCATTACGTAGAAAATTTTATATAATTTTTTAAATAGATCACTCGCCATATAATTTTTTAAATAGATCACTCGCCATAAAGTTTAATCTAACCTCATTCGGCCTGCTAAATTCTATTTTAATTATTCACTCGCCATAAAGTTTAATCATACTTTTATTCCGTTTTAAATTTGCTATTGTTTTAAGTCTATAACTCGCTGGAACGTTTTATTAAAATTTATAGTTACTACGCCCTGCTAAATCCTTTCATTACGTGGAAAATTTTATATAATTTTAAATAGGTCACTCGCCATAAAGTTTAATCTAACCTCATTCGGCCTGCTAAATCCTTTTTCATTACGTTTTTTCATTACGTAGAAAATTTTATATAATTTTTTAAATAGGTCACTCGCCATAACATTTAATCTAATTTATAAACCTGCTAAATTCTATTTTAATTAATCACTCGCCATAAAGTTTAATCAAACTTACTTCGGCCTGCTAAATTCTACTATGAATTATATTAAAACTTTTTAAGAATAAAAACCTATTTCCTCAATAACAAAATTTAAATCACCCCCCTTTAACATATTTAAAAACATCTAAAACCTAATTTAATTCTAATTTATTGTGAATATTATGTCAATATTTTAGAAAAAACAAAGAATTTTAAAATGTATTATTTTTCTACCACAACTTATATTAAAATTTATATTAACTAAAAAATAAAGGATGGTTTACACCTTGAAAAAAGACAATTTAAAAAACAAAACAGATTTTTTAGTCTTTAGTTCATATTACTTTGTTATTGCTGCTATTATTATTTTTACCTTTAAATTTTTAATCCCTATTTTAACTCCATTTCTATTTGGATTTTTAATAGCATTTTTTTTGCGACCTATCTCCCAAAAAATTTCTAAAATAACTAGACTAAATAAAAAGTTTTGCAATATTTTTGTCATTATTTTTTGTTATGCTCTAATAATTTTTTTGCTTTGTGTTGTTGGTATTAAAATTGGCGCTAAAATAAAAACACTTTATTCTTCTTCCAACGAAATATATAAAAACTACCTACTTCCACTTTATGAATTTTCAAACAAAAACATTAACAATTTTTTAAGCAATTTTTTTAAATATTCTGAAGAACAAACACGGGAATTTTTAAATAGCATATATTCACATCTTGAAAACTTAGTTAGTTTAAATTTAAAACATATTTTAACTTGGTTTGCAAAAATAGGAGCCAGCATACCAGAATTTTTAGTGAACATAGCTTTTTCTGTCATTTCTTCTATTTATTTTAGCTACGATTACGAAAAAATAACAAAATCTATAACAAATCTTTTCCCAAAAAAAATTCAAAACTTTTTATTTAAAACAAAAGGATTTACAATAAACACCGTAATTAGATATTGTAAAGCATATTTATTTTTAATGCTTATTAGCTTCTTTCTTCTAGCAATTGGCTTTTTCATTATTAACCTAAATAACCCCATTGGAACAGCAGCAATCGTTAGCTTTTTTGACTCTATTCCTTTGGTTGGCTCAGGAATTATTTTAATCCCTCTTGCTATAATATTTTTTGTTAACAACAACTTTAATTTAGCAATTGGAATAATAATAATATTTTTAGTAACCAACATAATTAGAAGTGTTATAGAACCAAAAATTCTAGGAGCAAACCTTGGGCTACATCCACTTTCAACATTGATTTCTATCTATGTTGGAGCAAAACTTTTTGGATTTATAGGAATAGTTGCAGCGCCAATCACAACCAACATTTTATTTTTATTATATAGATCTTTAAATTCAGAAGAAAATATAAAAGATTTAGAAAATACATAAAATTAATTATTAAATTTAATCTAACACAAAAATCTTTCTAAAATATTTATATAGCGTCCTACAAATTATAAAAAATAAAAATATAGCAAATTTTAAAATTATATTAAACATTCCAATATATTTAAATAATCTTTCTATGTAATATAAAAAACCTATAAACAAATTATTCATATTAGATATAACAAAAAACTAATAAAAAAATTATATTAAACTTTAAAAAATCTTATTTAAATATCAGAAATTTCAAAACTAAAGCCATTGCTGTTATAATTTTTTGTATAAAAAAATATAATAAAATCTAGCAAACTTTAATTACCAAACATTAAAATAAAAACCTTCCCATATCAAAATGTTAATTAAAAATTTTAATTAACAAAAACCTTTACCTTTAGTTTAATATTCTTATTTAAACCTTAACTTAAACTATATTTTAATTTAAAAAAAATAAACAAAATTATCTCTATCAAAATAAATATAAAAACTAACAAATTTAAAGATTTTAATTAAATTCTATAAAAGATTCATACATTAAAATTAAAGTGAAACTTTCTAGCATATAAAAAACTAAAATTAAATATTTTAATAAATAAAAATCGACTATATATCTATTTTTAACCAAACAACATAATTAATTTTATTAAAAACCTTTACCTTTAGTTTAATATTCTTACTTAAACCTTAACTTAAACTATATTTTAATTTAAAAAAAATAAACAAAATTATCTCTATAAAAATAAATATAAAAACTAACAAATTTGAAGATTTTAATTAAATTCTATAAAAAATTCATACATTAAAATTAAAGTGAAACTTTCTAGCATATAAAAAAACCAAAATTTAATTAAATATTTTAAAAAAACACTAAATTATTAACCTTTTAGTAAATAAAAAATCTACCATATCATTAAAAAACTTTTGCTTTAAGTCTGATTTTAATAAAATTTATATTAAATTCAAAACTTTAAATTATGTATATTTATTTAAATAAAATTTCCCACAATATTTTTAATAAATTTTAATCAAACTTTTAAACATGCAACATACTTTAAAACCAATAAAATTTAATTTATTCCAACTTCTACACAATAAAAAATTTTATTAACCTTCCCAGAAATATCCCTTATATAATATATTTCAAAAAACTCCCTACTTAAAAAAAATTTGTTTAGAAATTTCATACATAATAATAGCTCCTGCAACAGAAACATTTAAAGAATCTATTGGGTTTTTCATTGGGATTTTTAAAAGAGCATCGCAACTTTTTTTAACCAACAAAGAAACACCTTCCCCTTCGGATCCAACAACAAGCGCAATAGGGCCTTTTAAATTATATTCATAAAAAACATCCCCTTTCATATCTGCACAATATACAAAAATTCCTAATTCTTTCAATTTTTTTATTGTTTGAACTAAATTAGTTACTAAACAAATATCTAAAAAATTTATAGCTCCAACCGATGCTTTTTCAACAATTGCATTAATAGGAGCTGTTCTTCTTTTTGGCAAAATAACACAATTAACCCCAACTGCATAAGCTGTTCTTAATAATGCACCTAAATTGTGAGGATCTTTAATATGATCGCATATTAAAATAAACGGAATTTTATTATTCTTCTTTAAAGAATCTAAAACATTAAAAAGTTCTGAAAACCTAATCGCAGAACAATAAGCAACAACACCTTGTGTGTTTTCTTTAAAACTTCTAAATTTTTTTGGATCTACAAATTTAACAACAACAGATTTTTCCTTTGCTAACCTCAAAATTTCTGATATCCCGCTGCTTTTTTTTGAAATTAATATCTCACGCAAATTCCTACCACTTTTTAAAGCCTCTTTAACAGGATTCCTCCCATATATTAAATCATCCAAAATTCCACCTCATTCTATCTTAATAAATTAAACTTAAAATATAATTTATATTAAATTTTAGCAAATTTTATGTATTTTTCAACCTGGAAATCAATTTTTAACAATTCTTAAAAAGCTTAGATATATCAGCGCTTTTTTAAGGTTTCTACGCTTTGTAAATATGCCATTGTTGAAAACTTTGATATCTGTGTGGAAAACTATATTTTTACTGTGTTGAAAACTCTGTTGAAAGTGTTAATAACTTTAAATATGGCAAGCTTTAAATTTTTTTATAACAAGTTAAAACAATGGTTTGAAAATTTTAATTTACTAAAAGTTATCTATTTTTGCACCTTAAAAATACGCTAATATACCTACATTTTTAAATTTACCAAAAACTAAAAAAAATTTTTTCAAAGTTGAAAATAAAAAAAGTTTTTAACTTTTTAAAATTAATAAAACAAAAATTCTAATCTTTATCTTCGAAAGCCCTGTGAATCCCTTCTCTAACAGCTTTTACTATAGAATTTATGGTTTCTGTGCTTATTGTTGTTTTATTATTTTTTAAATATTCCTTGTTTCTTATTATATATTCTATTTTATCCGCAATTTCATCGACATTTTTAACATACTTTTTCTTAGCCTTTTTAAAGTCTATTAAATAATCAACCGAAACATCAAACAAATCTGCAATTTTAATAAGCATCGTGGAATCTGGTTCCCTTCTTCCTTGCTCATACATACCAACCGTGCTAGGAGAAATACCTAACTTCTTTGCAAGAGTCGCTTGCGTTATTCCTAATTTTTTGCGCAATATCTTTAATTTTTTACCAAACATTTTTTGCTCCTAATTAAAAAAATTTACCTAGATAAAAATCTATAGAATGTCTATTATAATAACACGATTTGTGTGCTTTAACAAGAATAGTCTTTTAAACACAACAGTTTTTCTCTTGACAACTGTATTTTTAGATGTTATCATAAAACTACACATAATGTGTAATTCGGGCCCGAAATCCTAATAACGAAAGAGATGATGGTTAATGAAAAATTTAATGCACCAATATAAATTAACTGCAACAACCCTTTATAAAGCGATTTTACGCTTAAAAGAAAAAAAACGAAAAAACGAAGAAAAATATCACCTTCTTCTTACTGAATATCAACAAACATGTTCAATTCACAAACAAATAACAAACTATTGTAAAGTGAGAGGTATATTATGAAAAACATTTCTTTTGACTATCTATTCGAGTCGGACATTGCAAAAATAGTTAAAAAAAAAGGCACTTCAAACGCCATAAAAATTGAAACACTAAAAAGAATGGTTAAATTAATCGTACAAAAAGAATTAAGTGAAAGGCAAAGAACAATTCTAGAACTTTATTTTGTTAGGGGGTTAAAATATTTTCAAATAGCAGAAATTCTACGCGTTAACAAAAGCACAATTTCAAGAACTAAAAAACGCGCTTTCAGAACAATATATAGAATTTTAAAATATTATGATTTTACATAACTAATTTTTAAAAATAAAATACAAAATTCTTCAAAAAAGTTGCAAATTCTTAATATGTATGCTAAAATTATTTGGTTAAAATGGTTATAAAAAGGATGTGGTTTTAAACTTATGGATTCTAACAATGAAGTTTATAAGAGCCCTTTTTGCTCTAGATATTCCAGCAAAGAAATGCTTTACATTTTCTCTCAGGAAAAGAAAATTAAAACCTGGAGGAAACTTTGGGTTGCTCTTGCCCGAGCAGAAAAAGAATTAGGTCTTCCCATATCTTCAGAACAAATTAAAGAACTAGAAGATAATATAAACATTATAGACTACGAAACAGCAAAAAAAAGAGAAAAAATTGTAAAACATGATGTTATGGCACAAATATATTCATATGGGCAACAATGTAAAAATGCAGCAAAAATAATACATTTAGGAGCCACATCTTGTTATGTAACCGATAATGCTAGCATAATAATTATGAAAGAAGGACTAAAACTAATTAAGAAAAAACTACTAGGAGTTATTAAACTGCTTTCTACATTTTCTTTTAAAACAAGAAATATTCCGTGCCTTTCATACACACATCTACAACCTGCTCAACTCTCAACAGTTGGAAAAAGAGCGGCACTTTGGCTACAAGATTTTTATATGGATTTTGTTGAACTTTCAAGAATAATTGAAAATTTAATGCTCTTAGGTTCAAAAGGAGCAACAGGAACTCAAGCAAGTTTTTTAGAACTATTTAAAAAAGACGAAAAAAAGGTTAAACTATTAGAGGAAAAGATTGCAAAAGAGATGGGCTTTTCTAAAGTTATATATCTTTCTGGTCAAACATATTCTAGAAAAATAGACTTTAACATCTGCTGCATTCTTTCTTCCATTGCTCAATCTGCTATGAAATTTTCTGGTGATCTACGTATTTTGCAAGGCTTTAAAGAGCTAGAAGAGCCTTTTGAAGAAAACCAAATTGGCTCGTCTGCAATGCCATATAAAAGAAACCCTATGAAATCCGAAAGAGTTACTGCACTTGCTCGATATGTTATAACCAATCTTTTAAACCCTTCTTTTACAGCGGCAACACAATGGTTTGAAAGAACTTTAGACGATTCAGCAAACAGAAGAATTGTTATTCCAGAATCTTTTTTAGCAATAGATGCTATACTTAACATTTTGGTTAACATATGTGATGGAATTGTTGTTAATAAAAAGGTTATAGAAGATAAAGTCTTAAAAGAACTACCCTTTATGGCAACAGAAAACATAATGATGGCAGCAACAAAAAAAGGAGGGAATAGACAACAAATTCACGAAATTTTAAGAAAACTTTCTATTGAAACTGCAACTAATATTAAACAATTTGGAACAGAAAACGATTTAATTGAAAAATTAGAAAAAGAAAAATCTTTAAATCTTTCTAAAGAAGAACTAAATGAAATTATGGAACCTAAAAATTTTATCGGCCTTAGCATAAGCCAGGTTGAAGGATTTTTAGAAGATGTTATAAAACCTATTTTAAAGGAAAATGAAAAAGAAATAATAGACAAATTTGAACTTTTAGTTTAAAATATATTTGAAATTTTGATATGTGAGGAGAAAACCAGTGAAAAATTTAAAAAAGACAGTTTTTTTTAGCACTATTTTGGTGATTGTTAGTTTTATAATATTATCTATAGTTGGTTTTAACACAAGATGGGGTGCTACAATAACTCACCATTTTAAAGGAATAGACACAATTAATTTGGCAAATGACCTTGGTGATGAAGCAAAAATAATGCTTTCATATAAAGAAATGGATGAAGATCAAAAGCACGACACCGAAATGATTCTAAAAAAAAGATTGAATTTAATAGGACTTGAAGAAAACAATATATTTTTTGATGAAGAAAATAGACTAATAACAATAACCTTCCCTAAATCTTGCACAAAAAGAAATCTTGACTATGGAGATATCGCTCAATATTTAGCCAGCCCTGGAATCTTAAAAGTTTTTAAAACAACAAAAAGCGAATTTGACTTTTTCAATAAAAATAAAGATTCCAAAGAAGATGAATTATTATTTGGAAACGAAGCCATTAAAAAAGTTCAGTTTAGATATCACCAAAGTAGGCAGATGAAAAACCTTGTTCAACAAAGAGAAGCAAGCCCAGCAATGAAAATAGACGTATATGATAATGAATATTGTATTTTGGAAGATTTTTACAAAATTGCTACTCAAGATAGAAAAAGACTATTTGAATTACAAAAAGAAATTAAAAAATTAAAAGATCGAATTAATAAAATAAAAAATAAAGGCAAAAGTGAAAAAGAAACCAAAGATGAAAACGAAGAAAACGAAAACTACGAAGAACAACTAAACGAAGAAGAAAAAGCAGAATTAAAAGAACTTGAAAAAAAATTAAAAGAACTACAACCCGAAGAAGAAAAAATTAGAGATAAATTAACCAAAAACCGTGTGAAATTTAATTTAGACAATATTGATATATTTGCAGGGAATATTTTAGAATTATTCGATGAAAACATGAACATAATGTTAACCAATAGAAGACTCAGCGGAAACGACATACTAATGGCAACAAATAAACTATTAACAGAAAAACTTCCTGTGGAACTTTCTTTAGTTAACCTAGAAGCAAACACACCAAAACTAGGAGTGAACTTCATAGAAAATATTGCCATATTCTCTATAGTTTTAGCTGCTTTATTTATATTGCTTACTGCTCTTCGTTTTCGAATTTTGGCAGGGCTTTGTGCACTTAACATTATTTCGCAGTTCTGCTTTATTTTAGTTGGGTTTACGGGACTGCTATCATTTGTTCCAGGATTTTGTTTAACACTTCCAGCAATATTAGGAGCATTAATCAGCGTAATGATTGGATTTAGTTGTTTTTATCATATTGCTAATAAAACGGTTTATAGGCTAAAAAGAAACAACAACTTAGAACTTTCATTAAAGCAAACATTTAAAATTGACACAAAACCTTTCGTTAAATTGAACCTATTTATGCTTTTAATCTTCACGCTACTACTTGGAATTTTTTCTCCAACACCTGAAGTGTTTTCAACATTATTAGTTCCTCTAAATATGCTTTTAGAAGCAAACACTCAAAATTCTATTTTTTCTTTTTCATATGCAATGTTTTTTGGAACAATTGGAACACTTTTATTCCAACTGCTAACAACAAAATTAATTCTACAGTCTGCAGCAAACTTTAGAATATTTAGAAACGTAAAATTATATGGAGGCAGAATCGATGAAACTAAAAATAAATAAAATGTTCACCTTTTTAAAACCAAAAGAAAAAAATATAAATTTTTTAAAACACAAAAACATAATATTAGCAGTTTTTGCAGCAATATTTGTTGGGATTTTGGCAGCAATTAGTTTAACCTTTGTTTTTTCTGAAAAAGGAGTGAACTTCGATCAGAAAAAAACAGTTGAGCTTCCCTTTAAAAATCAGCTAGAGGATTCTGATTTAACAACAATTAAAGAAATAGCTTCAAATAAATTAGGCACTTCTTGTTTTGTTCAAAAAACAATTCCGTTAATGGAAGACCAACCTACCCAAAAAAATACAATTAAAATACATTTTTATGACACTACCTACGATGATGAAACAACAAAAGAAAAAGTCCAAAACTTAGTTGAAAGTTTAAAAGAGCATTTTGAAGATTTAATCCCAATCAAAAACAAAGAAGAAATTTTAATACACAAAGAAGAAACTGCTAACATAGAAGATTTTTATGATGTGGGTGAATTTGTAGCATTTGGAATTATTTTGTGTTTAATTATTTTATATTTCATAATTGCGTTTAGAAAATTAAATGGATTTTTAGTTGCTTTATCTAACACCATAACTTTAATTTTTAATTTAGCAATGACATTAGGGCTATTTATGATTTTATCTTTTTGTTTTAATGTTGATTTAAACATGATATCTTTAGTTCCAATAACAGCAATTGCGGTTTTAGTTTTTATTATGCAGCTATTTAACGCAAACAATATATTTAAAAATTTAAAGGATATTGTTTTAGAAAAAGATAAGGAAATGCTATATTTAACAGCTTCTAATGACGCTATTAATAAAAGTTTTGAGTTTTTTATAAATAATTATTTAATATTCACAATTCTACCGGTTATTGCTGCATTAATATTTTTTGTGATAAACGCTATTATGTATGATAGCTTTGGATCATTTATTTATTACATGCCATATCTTTTAATATTTATTGTTGCACAGACCTTTTGCTTTTTGATTTCGATTTATGTTTTAACTCCACTGTGGGCTATGTTAAAAAGAAAAAAAGCTTAAAATTAGTTTTAATTTAATTTTATAAAAGCTATATCAAATTTTTTCGGTTTGATATGGCTTTTTTGTTATATATAAATATAAAAAAGCAAAAACCAACTCACTAAAAATAGCTAAACTTATTATTTATAAAATAGAAAAATTGATTTAATAAAAATTACTAATAAAAAATTTAAGATAATTTTAAAATTATAAATAAACATAACAATTTATATTAACCAAAAAATAATATTATTGATTTTTAAATATTTCATCTTTTATTAAAATCTTTTTTTATTATAAAAATTAATTCAACAAATAATTTAAAATAATCTCTAGAAATTTAAATTAATATATTCCACTATTTTTATATTATTTAAAAAAACTATTTTTAAAATTACATAAAAAATTTAAACTTCTAATATAAACAAATAATTTTAAAATTATAAATAAACATAACAATTTATATTAACCAAAAAATAATATTATTGATTTTTAAATATTTCATCTTTTATCGAAATTTTTTATTATAGAAATTAATTCAACAAATAATTTAAAATAATCTCTAGAAATTTAAATTAATATATTCCACTATTTTTATATTATGTAAAAAAACTATTTTTAAAATTACATAAAAAAATTTAAACTTCTAATATAAACAAATAATTTTAAAATCATAAATAAACATAACAATTTATATTAACCAAAAAATAATATTCTTAATTTTTAACCACCATCTCTTTATATAAAAAAGTTAAATTAATTCATTTAGTTCTAAATTTTGTCTATTTATGTCTAAAAATATCTAAATTTGGCTTGATTTTTTTTTTATTTTTTGTATAATTATTGTATAAAATAAGAAAAGAGGTATAAAATATGTCAAAAAAAGTTAATAAAAGGAATATAAAAATTCTTTCTGCAATAATTTTTATAGTTACAATGTCTAATATAGGTGCGTTTGCAATGGAAAATAATCAAGATTTTTTTGATCAAGAAAAAAATAATGAATGCGAATTTAATCAAGAAGAAAATAATGAATTTGAAAATTGCCTTAACGAATACGATAATTATACAGAAATTGACACTAATTATTTGTGCAAAAATACAACAGAAACAAAAAAAACAGAAACAACAAAAGAACCAGAAAAAACAAAAGAAAACCAAGAAGACAAAATAGAAAAACCAATAAAACAAATTCAAACAGAAAAATATAAAGAACCAAAACAAAAAGATGAAAAAATAATAAAAACAGAAATGTCGGATTCAGAAAAAGACTTAAATGAAACATTAGAAATTAGACTAAATAATTATAAAAAATATAAAGAAAAATTTGAAAATCTCTTTGAACCATTTAAAAAACCATTAAAAGAAATAAAAAATTTTATAACAAAATTGAAATTTATGCTTGTAGGTTTAAAACAATCCCTAAACCAAATAAATACCAAAGATATAAAAAATTTTAATGATATGTTAAATGCTATTATGGAATTTATAAATTCAGAAAACTCTATAAAATCAGAAACTATTTTAAATTTAATAAAAGATAAACTTAAAGGTATATATGAAAAATTAAGTGATGAAACAAATTTTAAAACAATTAATGAACTATATAAAAGTAAATTACAAAAAATTTCTAATGAATACGATAAATTACTAGTTGATTTTATAAATAGTACTGGTATTTCATTTGAAGAATTAGATGATGATATTAATTCTAAAAATAATAATATAAACGATAAAAATGAAAATAAAAAACCATTTTCTCTCGTTCAAAAAGAAAAAAAATTAGCTGAAATCAAAAATGAAATATCAAAAATCAATTCTAATATTAAAAATACCATAAATAATATAAAAGAAGATCCACTTCTTAAAGAATATATGGACCAAAATCTTATTTTAAATATTTCAAAAACAATAGATAAAATAAGTACAATAAAAAATGATTCTAAAAAAGATGATTCTAAAAGAGATGATTATGAAAGTGATGATTATGAAAGAAATGATTATGAAATAGATGATTATGAAATAGATGATTATGAAGGAGATGATTATGAAAGAGATGATTCTGAAAATTTTAACCATAATGCTATCCCCCAACCAATAAACACAAATACTATTCAGCTAGAAAAAGAAGAAATGAAAGCCAAGCAAATAGAAACAATAAATATAATAAAAAATAAAATAGAAGAAGAAACAAAAATTAACAGTATGATAACAAAAGAAAATGAAGAAATAAAAACCAAACAAACACAAAACAATGATAATTCAATAAACATAAATAATAATTCACACAAAATAAGACAAATAGAGCTTAATTCATCTTATTCGAGTGATTCTGAAAGCGATGATTTTGAAAATTTTAACCATAACGCCATCTCCAAACAAAAAGAAATTAATTTAAATGACATTATTTATGGTATTGATTATGAATTAAATTTAATAAAAAATCTAATAAATAAAAACAAAAATGAAAACAAAGATAAACCTGATAACGAAAAAATAGAAAATAATAAACAAGAAGATGAAGATTACGAAATTGAATATGAAAATGAAGACGAAGAATCACAAGTAAAAACTGATATTGAAATATATGAAAATAGAATTGCAAATCTTTCAAAAAAAGTTAACGAAATCTACACTAATTTAATAAAAGTTAAATTGACCTTAATAAAAGAAATAAACAACATAAAACAACTATTCCCAGAAATAAAAGAAGAAAATAACCTAATAAATATAAAAAATATAATTAACAAAATTGCAACGGACATGTCCACAAAATCTACATCTGAAAACACAATAGATATTTTACAAATGCAACTGAAAATTAAAAATTCTCAAAATAGTCTCAAGAAAATAGATGAATTAATAAAATATTTCAAAATGATTAAATCGATTTCTAAAAATCCACAAAATGAATTTAATGAATATAATGAATCTTACACTAAATTGCTTAACAAAATTAATAATCTAGATGATTCTATAGAAAGGATAGTACAAATAACAAATGATGTTGAAGAAAAATTAAATTATATTAACAATTTAAAAGAAGATTTTGTTTTCTCTGGAAATGAAAACCATATCTACACAGAACAAAATGATGAAATAGAAGGATATAAAAAATATAAAAGTTTGTTTGACAAATCTAAAGAAGATATTTTATCATTAAAAGAAGAAATCAAATTGTTGGGCTACAGCAATGGTTTATTTGAGACTTTTGATGCATACAAATTAGAACAATTAGAAAATTTACTTAAAACAAAAAAGAAAATTATTGAAGAATATATATCTAAGTTTAATTCAGAAATAGAAAAAGAATATAATTCTGAAAACTTTCTTCCAACATTTGGATCAAGTTACGTTGAATCTATAGATGATACAATTAAAGAAATTATAAAAAATATTGAGACATGTGATGATTTAATACAAGCGAAAAAAACTTTTGAAAATAACGCAGAGTTCAATTATCACTACGGCAATTTAATTTTAGAAAAGTGTGTGAATGAATTAAAAGATATTAAAACTAATCTAGAAAAATATGAACATATTGATAAAATAAAAATGCTTGAAAAAAAATTTGATACTGCACAAGAATTATCATATGACGCAATTTTAAAATGGCAAAAAATTCTAGAAGAAAACCAAGGCATAATCGATGAAGAATCAGAGTCTTTATTAATAAGTTTAGGTAATAGTTTAGTTGATTCAATTAATAGTTTATGCAGCGAATGTTATACATTGATTTCAAAAAAAAGTAAATAGAATAATTCTAAAAAACATAAAGTCACTGCGAATTTTGCAGTGACTTTATTAATTTATATCCCCTACTAACCAGTTAATTTATATAAACAAATAGTAATGTTATTAATTTATTAAAATCTAAAAAATTTAATTTAACATATACCACATTAACTATAGCCTTTACAAAAAAATTCAAAAATATAAAAAACTAAATTATGCAAAAATAAACACAATAATTTTTAAATAAACTTTAACTTTCATCAAATGCTCTCTATAATTATATAGCTTCAATAAATTAAAAAAATTATTCATAATACAATTTTTTCAATATTAATATTATAAAAAAATTCTAACTTTAATTTAATAATAATTATTTTATTTACTTAAATTCAAAAATTAACATACAATTCCATAAAAATATTTTTTACAAAAAACGACAAAAAAATTGCACTATTCTATATTTTTTGATAATATGACTTCATAATTTATATTTTAGGAGGAAGAAAATGAAGAAAAAAAATAATTATAAAATTTTATTGTTAGGTTTTACTTTAGCTTTTTCAACGCTTTTGATTAAATGTAGCGCAATGGAAAAAAAAACTGACATAAGTTCAAAAAATTTTACTAAGCCATTTATTGAAGAACAAAGTAAACAAAAAACTTTTTTAGATGAAAAAGAAAATTTAAATTCAATAGAAAAAACATATGAAAATATATTTTCAAAAATTAAAGAAATTAATTTAGAAAATTTAACTATAGAAGATATACCTAGCTCAATTGACAAAGATATTCTAATAAGTGATATACGAAATTTTTATAGAAATATGAACAATAATTTAAATGAATTTTTAAACCATCTATGTAATTCAAAAAACGAAAACTATAAAGAAGATATACAAAAAAATTTAACAAAATTATTATTAACATATAATATATTAGTTAATGAAAAATTAACCAATATAAACGAAAATAATGAAATACCAGATAATATAAACACACAAGAATTATTAGAAGACATTTCTAATTGCGTTAACATAGCCAAAGAATATGACATATTTTATAAAGAAAGACTATCTAAAATTCTAAATAACGAAGATATAAAATTTAAATATTTAAATTTTATTAAAAATTATGTGACATTTTATAAAAAATTTAAAAATTTAAATTGGCCAGAAAATTCAATAAAATCTATGCAGGGGTTATGTATACTAATTAATTTTATTAAATCCACCAACGGATTTAAAAGTATAATAAATTTTTTTGGTCCTTCTATTTGTAGAACATTAGAATTTAAAGATATTGTAGATAAATATAAAACCGCAAAAGAAAAAAATACACAATCAGAAAAAAATTGTTATATTGAAAGTAGAGAAAGCGAACATTCAGAAGAAAATTACATAGAAAATGAAAAAAGCAGCCAATCAGAAGAAAATTACATAGAAAATAAAAAAAGCGAAAAACCAAAAAAAGAACTTTATATTAAAAATAAAAAAAGCAGCAAATCAAAACAAAAAAATTATAGCTTATATGAAGAAGACAAAAAATCAGAAAAAAAATCAGAAAAAAAATCAGAAAAAAATCCAAATATAAAAAATAATAAATAAACAAAAAACTTATAGACCTATTAAAAATAAAAATATAAAAAAATTCAAAAAGAAATTAAAGATATAATTAAATATATTACATAATACATATTAATATTAAATTTAACTATTTTAAATAGTGAATTTTCACGATAACATTGGGGAGAATAAAATAAATAAAAAAGGAGAAAAAAATATTATGTTAAAAAAATTATTAATTGCAGCTTTTTTTTGCGCCATGCCACTTCATTTCACCGCTGTTAACGCTATGAAAGAAGAAAAAAATTTTTATAACGCAGTAGACCAAAAAGATGAAATATCAAAAATATTAAAAGAAGTTGAAACAAAAATAACAAATATGAAAAATAAAATGAAAGATAATAAAATACCAAGCTATAATATATTTATGACAAACGAAAACATGATGGATTTATTAAATGAAATAAGAGATATAATAAAATATATAATTACAACAGCATTTTTCCAGACAAAAAAAATAATAGAAAATGGAAAAAAAACAATATATATAGAAAGTAGAAATAAATGCATAGACTATAAAGAATATATGGGTCAAATAGTTGAAAAACTAAAGCAATATATAGAAAAAATAGACGCTATTTTAACACAAAGATTACGTTATCAATATGGAATTGAAAGAGATAAGAGAGCGGAAAAAGAAGGTATTAATCGTGAGCTATATAAAGAACAAGAGCAAATGGCTATACAGAATAAACTGGATGATATAAAAGAAAAGTTTTATGAAATAGAAAAAGAAATAGATAATAATCCTGAATATAGAACAAAACAAGAAACAAAAACAGAATTAAAAGCATTAAAAGGCAGATTAAATTCATTACAACAAGATCCAAGATATAATTTTTCATATTGTAAACCTTATGACAAGGTAGATAGAGAAGTAATTAAAATAAACAAAAAACTTATAGAACTATTAAAATAAAAGAAATAAATATAAAAAACATAATTCAAAAAAATAAATATAAATATGTGATGCTGATAAATATTTTTATGATAAAAATTACTTAAATTAATATTAAAAATAATAAAACATAAGGAGAACATTTCATGTTTAAAAAATTATTAATTACAACTATATTATGCATAACCTCATTATGCTGCCTTAGTGTTAATGCTATGGAGAGATATTATACTGAATCAGACATCGATGATTTAATATCAGAATATTCAAATAATACAACATTGAATGATTCAATAGATGAATTAATTAATAAAAATTCGACAATTAAAGATAGTTTAGACACTAAAATTTTTATAGAAAATGAATTAGAAAGAAGAAAACAAAATATAGCTGAACAATTGAAATTGATTGAAAATAATATAAAAGAATTAGAAAATGTAAGATCTATCGCAGATTTAAAAGAGAACTATAGTAATGATTATGTTGATTATATATATTATTTGGCAAATTGCAGACAAGAACTTTTTAATATAATAAATAAAACAAAGCATTATTACATAAAATATAAAGATTTCAAAAATTTAGCATCTGATTTTATTAATTTACATTGTTCAGCACAAGACTTATTATCAAAAGCGCGCCTTTTACATGAACGTGAATAAAAGATTTGAAATAGAAAAAACGAATTTTGTAACGGTTTATTTAAAACAAAAAATAAACTAAAAATCTAATTTAACCAATAATCTCTATTAAAATTTAAAATTTTAAAAAATGGAAGGATAATAAAACCACTATTATACCCTCCATTTTTTGCATTTATGAAATTATTTTTTTAACACATAATAATAAAAATAAATCTATTTTATATTTTAAATATAATAATTTGGTTTTCATATGCCCTAAAATACCACTATTTGTTTGAATTTATAAAAATCTTTTATTGTTTTTTTATTTCAACAACTCTTTTAAATTTTTAACTAAATCATCTAAACTTTCTTCTTTTGTATCTTTTTCTTTATATTTTCTAACCGACACCGTTTTATTTTTTTCTTCGTTCTCCCCTACTATCACAACAAATGGAACTTTTTTAATTTGCGCTTGCCTTAATTTATATCCTAACTTTTCATCTCTTTTATCTATTTGAACCCTAAACCCATTTTTAAAAAGCTCTCTTTCAACATAGGTAGCATAATCTAAAAACCTATCCGAAACAGGCAAAACTGCAACCTGAACAGGCGCCATAAAAAACGGAAATGCTCCTTTAAAATGCTCTGTTAATATTCCAATAAATCTTTCAATGCTACCATAAATAACCCTGTGAATCATAATTGGTGTATGCTTTTTTCCATCCTGCCCCACATATTCTAGGTTAAACCGCATAGGCAGTTGAAAATCTAACTGAACAGTTCCACATTGCCATCTTCTTTGTAAACAATCTTTTAAATAAAAATCTATTTTAGGCCCATAAAATGCACCATCCCCTTCGTTTATTTTAAACGAAAGCCCTGCTTCTTCAATTGCTTTTCTTAAACTATTCGTTGCTTCTTCCCAATCTTTTTCATCCCCAATATGATCTTTTGGCATTGTTGCAAGCTCTAATGTATATGAAAAACCAAATTTTTTATAAATTCTTCCCAACAGATCTATTATATTCTTAACCTCTGTTTTAATCTGATCTTTTGTTAGATATATATGTGCATCATCCTGCGTAAAACATCTAGCACGCATCAACCCATGAAGTGTTCCTGAAAGTTCATGCCGGTGAACCAACCCAAATTCACAAAGCCTAAGTGGTAGTTCTTTATATGAATGACTAGCCATTTTATAAACCAAAATACTTCCAGGGCAGTTCATTGGTTTTATTGCATAGTCTTCGTCATCAATTTTTGTTGTATACATATTTTCTCTATAGTGATCCCAGTGCCCACTTGTTTGCCATAACTTTCTAGATAAAATTGTTGGCGTTATGATTTCTTGATATCCAGCATTTTTGTGTTCTTCTCTCCAATAATCTATTAAAACATTCTTCACAATAACCCCATTAGGAAGAAAAAAAACAAAACCAGGCCCCTCTTCAACAAAACTAAAAAGTTCTAACTCTTTTCCAAGTTTTCTGTGATCTACATTTTTGGCTTCTTCACGCAATTTTAAAAATTCATCTAACTGCTCTTTTGTTTCAAAAGATATTCCATATATCCTATCTAACATTTCATTATTAGCATCTGCTTTCCAATATGCTCCGGTTATTGTTAAAAGTTTTAAAGCTCCCACTTTCCCGGTTGAAAGTAAATGCGGCCCAGCACAAAGATCAAAAAAGTCTCCTTGGGTGTATATGCTAATCGGCTGATTTTTATCTTTTAAATCTTCAATTAACTCTAGTTTATATTTTTGACCATCTTTTTCAAACATTTCTTTTGCTTCTTCATAAGAAACTTCTTTTCTTTCTATTTCAATATCTTCTTTTATTATTTTTTGCATCTCTTTTTCAATTTTTTCAAAATCATCAAGCCCAATTTTAACACTTGCTTTTAAATCATAAAAAAAACCATTTTCAATTGCAGGCCCAACTCCAAAACAAACATCCTTAAAAACCCTTTTTATTGCTTGTGCTAAAATGTGCGCTGTTGTGTGCCAATATGCTTTTTTCCCGCCTTCATCTTCAAAAGTTAAAACTTCTAAATTAGAATCACTTTTTAAAACTTCCCTTAAATCTTTTCTTTCTCCATTAACCATAGCACAACAAGCTTTTTCTAACATTTTGCTATCTTTTTCTTTTAAAAAATCTACAATAGACATTTCTTTTTCAACTTCAAAAACTTTGCCATTATATGAAATTTTCATATTACCCTCCATTTTAAACTTGCTTTTTTAAATCTCTTTAAATTAACCTATTAAATTTATTATACAACTATAAACAACCTAACACAAGCTTTTTATTATTATAAAAACTTAATCATTTACAATACTATAAATTTTTAAAAATTAAATTAAAGTCTACCATTATAAATTATATAAATGTTTAATAGTATTTAAACAAAATTTCCACCTTACCAAACAATAAAATATATTCCGAAATATTTGAAAAATTAAATATATTGCTAATTTATATAAATTGATTCCATATTCAGGATTTTGTTGACTAAAATTAAAAAATATAGTAATTTAGTTGCAAATATATAATAAATTTGTTAAAATGACACAGTGATAAAAAAACTTCGACAAAATTTAAAAATAGATGAGGTGAAAATAGTATGAAAAGTAAAAATTTTAAAATTATATTTACGTCATTAGTGTGCAGTTCTATTCTAAGTTGCATTAACGTTAATGCAATGAATAGCAAAACAAAAATTAGCAGCAAAATACAAACAATACAAAGTAATAGTAAAATTAATAAAAATCTTAATACAACCAATATGAATATTAACGCTAAAACAACTAAAAACAAATTAGATATAAAAGAATATCATATTAAAAATAATAAACCATTTGGTCCAAAAACCCAAAATATACAATTACATAAAAAATATCAATTAAAAAATAGATCAGATGAACCTGAAATGAATATTTATAACGATAGCTATAATTCCGATAACATTTTTGAAGATACATTGAAAAAAGCTAATAATTTAGAACTTGAAAATGAAAAATTAGAAAAAGAGCTATTAAAATACGATAAAAATAATGAAATTATGGAAGAAGAAAAAAATAGATTAGAAAAAAAAGCCATAGCAAAAATCAAGAAATTAGAAGAAAAAAGAAATGAACTAAAAGAAAAACTAAAACAATCTAAAAAAAGAAATAATAGTCTTAAAAAACATGTAGTAGAATTAAACAACTCGGATAAGAATACCAATGTAATAAAAATAAAACAGCAAATAGAAGAACTAGAAAAAAAATTAGAAGAAAATACAAAAAAATATGATAATATTAATTCAATAACCGAAGAATTACAACAATCTAAAAATGAATTAATGCAATATAACAATGAATATGTTAATTTACAAAAGAAATTAAATGAACTAAAAGCAAAAGACGAACAATATAACGAAACCATAAAAAAAGTTAACGAAATAAAAACTGAACTAGAAAAAGTGAAAAAAGAAAAAGACGATTTAGAACGTAGAGAGTTAGTATCTAATAAAAATGGTACCGATCCTAAAGTTAAATATTTAGGTAAAATACCTGAAATAAAACAACAAATAAAAGAACTAGAAAAAAAATTAGAAGAAAACACAAAAAAATATAATAATATTAATTCAATAACCGAAAAATTACAACAATCTAAAAAAGAATTAACTCAAAGTCAAAACGATTATATTAATTTACAAAAGAAATTAAATGAACTAAAAGCAAAAGACGAACAATATAACGAGACCATAAACAAAGTTAACGAAATGAAAACTGAACTAGAAAAAGTGAAAAAAGAAAAAGACGATTTAGAACGTAGAGAGTTAGTATCTATTAAAAATGGTACCAAAGAAATTAATGATCCTAAAGTTAAATATTTAGGTAAAATACCTGAAATA
>CACXZI010000019.1 GCA_902772105.1 Oscillospiraceae bacterium
ATAATAGAAGACGTAGAAGATTTGATATATCTAAGAACGAAAAAAAGGAAGAAAACTTAAAAGAAGACTTGAAAAATGAAAACAAAATAGTTGAAATAAAAGAAGAAAAAACAGAAATACCAAATAATATTAATAGAAGACGTAGAAGATTTAATATACCTAAAAAAGAAGAAAAAGCTAAATATTTTGAAACAATGAATAATAGATTAAAAGATATATATACTACTATCTCTAAAATAAATTCAATTGTTTTAGAAAATGATTTCAAAAAAAATATATTATTAGAAAATAAAGAAACATTAACACTTAATAAAAAAACAATAAATGAATACCCAGAAGAATACGGAAAAATTGAAGATTATAATGAAATAATAACCGAAATAGAAAACAAAATAAAAAACGAAATAGAAAAATTAGAAAAATTAGAAAAATTAAAAAAATAATAAACAATTTCATAATTTTATATTAAATCCGCTAAGAATTTTTAGCGGATTTTTTATGTACTAAAAAATTTGAAATTAAATGTTGCATATTTACATATTATTTGATAGAATGATACCAAATTGTGTAAATATGGAGGAAAATTATGTCTAAAAAAGTTAAATTCTTAACAATATTAATATCTTTAACAGCATCTGTTTCAACAACTTCTTTTTCAACAAGCGCAATGGAAAACCAAAACTATAGAGAAACAACATTTCTATCTTTTTTAGGTTGTGAAAAGAACCCCCCTAAATACCTATCACTTTCAAACTTTAGAAAAAAAGATAAAAAAACTGAAAAAACAAATATTAAAACTCTAAAAAAAGAACAATATAAAAAACTCGAAAAAGCTTTAGCCAATTTGAATTTTAAGGAAATAATAAACAATATATCAAACATGAATAACATAAAAAACATAGCAAACAATTATTCAGGATATTATGACGCTTTTGAAGAACTATTAAAATCAAAAAAAATCTATGAAGAAAATTTAGAAAAAATTTCACATTTATGTGAATCTCAAAAGATAAATTTAAAAGATAAAAAAGAAAATCAAACAGAAAATATAAAAGATGAAACAAAAAAAATAATAAAGGACGAAATAGAAAAACAAAAAGGCTACATATTAAAAGAACTTAAAGAATTTTTTTCAAATCCTAAAACAATTGAGAATATATCTAACTATTTTAACATAATACTTTGTGAAATGAACTCTAATAAAGAAAACAACAAAAATATTCTTATTAATAAATATAAAAATTTTAGAAGACAACTATCAACTTTACTTGATGAAATTTTTAACGAAATAAAAAATAATCAAGAAAAAGAAATCTTCAAAACAATTGTTAACACATATAGTAAAATAATTAATACATATGAAGAAAAACTAAAAAAAATAGAGGAAGATAGTTCTTCTCAAGAAAACATTAATAAAGAAAATGAAGAATTACAAGAAACTTTAAAAGAATGTGAAATGAATATAAAAAATATAGAAAATTTAATTAAAAATTATGAAGATGCCATTAATAAAAATGACAATGAACTAATAAAAACTTGTGAAAAAGACTTTGAAAAACTAAATAAAACCATAAAAAAATATATTGAAGATTTTGCTACATTCAATGAAAGTTTAAATTCAAATCTTTTAAAAAGAGACTGCAGAATTAAAATTGATGGATTAAACCGTCAAATTGATATTTTGAACTATGTATATGAAAGTTTAACAACAAAAAAAGCATTAATAAGCTCTTTTGAAACAATGAAAGATGTATTTAGAAGTTATAAAGATGCAATTAACAAAAACGATACAACTGCCAAATCATCTTGTGAAGAAACTTTTAAAAACATATATGAAACAATAAAACTAGATATGAAAAATTTCACTTTGCATCGTAATGGGGTTTTGGATTTAAACAACTCACAAAAAACCACTATAAAAAAAATTGATGAATTAATAACAACAATTAATAAATTAAACCGTGAATTTAATGAATTAAAATCAAACAAAGATGGTAATTTAGATAAAAATCCAAAACAACTTAAAGATGAAAATTTAAACGAAAATGAAAACTTAAAATTAAAAAATAATTTAGAATCTTGCTATAAAAATATGGACAATTTGGTTAAAGATTATGAAAACGCAATAAATAAAAATAACAATGAACTAATAGACGCTTGTGAAAAAGAGTTTGAAAATTTATTTTCAAATATAAAACCAGACATTGATATTTGTTCGAAAAAAAATCTAGGCTCAAAGTCAAAATTTAAAAAAAGCAGAATAGAAAATGAAATTGTGGACCTAAAACAAAAAATTGGTTTTTTAAAACTTAATTATGATGGTTTAAAAAGAAACAAGAAAAATATTTCAAATAGAAAAGAAAATAATTTAAAAACACCCGAAAAAAACAAATCAGAAAAAAATCCAAAACAAATTAAAAATGAAACATTAGATGAAAATACAAAACTACTACAAAATTTAAAAAGTCAATTTGAAATAATGACTGATTCAATTAATAGCTATAGATCTGAAATTAAAAATAATGACACAAAAATAATATCTCATCATGAAGAAACTTTTGAAAGTTTATATAACTTCATAAAACCAGATATTGATAAATTTGAATCAAATAATCCTTTAGTTTTAGATCTTTCAAATAAAGATGATAAAAATGATAAAGTAAGTGAAATTCGTGAATTAGTAAGAAAAATCAAAAATTTAAAATCAGAATATGATTATCTAAAAACAACCAAAGAAAATAACAAACAAAATAATGAGCTTTCAAGTGATGAAGAAAAAGAGCCACATCAAAATAATAGAGAAATTATAATAGAAAATGTGCAATTTCGTGATTTTTACGATTTTTACAATGATACACAAAATCAAAACAATAATAGAGAAATATTAGGATATTGGAAATATCTTGGAATGTAAATTTTTTAAAACACAAAAAAATTAAATTTAACCGTTGCTATTTATTCTATGGCAATGGTTTTTATTAATAAAAATAGATGCACTCCCCTATTGTTTTGGAATGATTTTTTATAATATGTGAAATTTTAGTATTAATATACAAAAAAACTTGAAATTCGACATTTTTTGTAATATAATGGTTTCAAAATGAATATTAAGGAGGAAATAAACATGTTTTATTCTAATAATCAAAATAATTTTATTAAAACAGAACTACATTCTACATTCCAAACAGAAAATTTAAAGGGCAATGAAGACAATTCAAATTATAAAAATGAAATGAAAAAAATAGACGAAGAAAAATTAAATAATAAAATAAATTTTAATGAAAAAATGGAAAAAATAAATGAAAAAATATTAAATAATAAAATAGATTTTAATGAAAAAATGGAAAAAATAGATGAAAAAATATTAAATAATAAAATAGATTTTAATGAAAAAATGAAAAAAATAAATGAAAAAATATTAAATAATAAAATAAACTTTAATAAAGAAATGGAAAAATTAAAAGAAGAAAAAAATGAAATTAACACACAACATAAAAACGTAATGGACGAAATAAATACAGCACATATAAAAGAAATCGAAAGATTAAATAAAGAGGACGAAAAAAGAAAAACAGAATTTAAAAATGCTTTATATAATTTGAGAAAAGAACATGAAGAAAAAGCAAAAAAAAGGGAAGAAGAATTAAAAGAATTACGTGAAAAAAGACTAGAAAAAATAAACCAACATAAAAAAGAATGTGGTAAAATAGAAAACGATATTTCAAAAGATGAAAAAGATTCCAAAGAAAAAATGGAAAAAATGAACTTAGAAACAGAAGCTGATATAAAAAAAATGAAATTAGAAACAAAAGCTAAAATAAAAAAAATGAGAGAAGACTATGAAAAAGAATTAAAAGAAAAAGAAGCTAAAATAAAAAAAATAAAAGAAGATGATGAAAAAGAATCAAAAAAAATAAAAGAAAACCGTGAAAGAGAAATAAAAGAAGTAGAAGAAGAGTCGTTAAAATTAGAAGAACAGTTAAAAAAACAGCTACAAGAAAACACATCAACAAACAACGAAACATCAAATCAACCAAATAACCCACAACAAAATTTAAATAACCAAAACCTTTCCTTCCAACCACCTCAATATTTCAATCTACAACCTCAATATATCCCTATGAATAATTTCTATCCACAACCTCAATATTTCAATCCACAACCTCAATTCCCTATTAATAACTTCTATCCACCACAACCTCCATTACCTATGAACTACTTCTATCCACCACAACCTCAATATTTTAACAACTACCCACAAAACCAATTCTACAATCCAAATTACAATAATTTTCCTCAAAATCAATTTCATAATTAAAATGTTATTTAAACCCTCACCTTTTTGGTGGGGGTTATTTTTTTATAAAAAAAATTCATAAAATATGTTGAAAACTCGAATAAAAAATGTATAATAAAATCAGCCATAACTAAAAATGGAAAAATTATGAAAATATTTATAATAAATGTAAATTTTTCAAGACTACGGAGGATAGAAAAATGAGAAACAAAATAAAATTTTTAATTATAGTCGCTGGTTTTACATCCACATTCTCTTTTAATAAAATAAATGCAATAAAAATGAACAACGAAAATATGATACAACAGCGACCGCAAAACATACAACAGCCACAAAACATAATAATAAATCAAACATATCAAAAACAAGTTGAAAAAGAAGTTGAAAATATATTAATGAAATATGAAGAGATAAATGAAAATTTTATCAATAACACAGAATATAAATCAAAAAAAGAAATCAAATTTATTAACACACTTTTAAATAAAATATGCCTATATTTAAAAGACTATAAAGAAAAAAAAATAGAAAAAAGTGATATTATTACTAAACTGCCTAAAATCAAATATGATTTTAAAATGCTTTTACTGGGTTTTTTATGTAGAAAAATTTATGTAATAGAAAAAAGAATAAAAGAGATTAATGAAAATATAAAAGAACTAAAATTTAAATATAACAAAACATTAACTAATATAATAAGATTTGATATAGAAAATTTAAGAAAAAAAATATTAAAAGCTGCACTTTTGTTAAATAAATATAAAGAACATTATGAAGAAGAATCATTTGAAATACATAAAAATTATTTAAAATTAATAGAAAGAATTCATTCTTCAGAAAAAAATATAGAAATATTATCGCAATGCCTTTTATCTATAATAGAAAAACACATTGAAAAAAAAGCAGTTAAAAACGAAAATAAATTAAATAGATCATTTGAAGAAACAACAAACAATATTTCTAAAAAAACTAATTCTTATAAAAAACTTAATAAAACATTTGATAAAAAATTAGAAAATGAAATAGTCAATCTATAAATAAAACATATGAGAAAACAAAAAGGAGAAAAATAATTATGTTTCTTAAAAAAAATATTAAAATTTTAGTATTGGGGTTATCTTTTGCAATTCTTCCCGTAACAATAAAAGGAATGGAAATAAATACAAATGAAATAAGATTAAATAATGAAATTTCAACAAATGATAAAAAACTTTTAGAAAAAATTGAAAAAAAAATAAAAAAACAAGAAAACAAAGATTTTGAATATTTAGGAAGAGGAGAAATAGATATTGATATATTTGTTTTAGAAGATATTATAGAAGATTTAGTTGAATTAAAAGAAAAAACAAATAATAGAATCACTAAAGGGGCTGCTAAAGAATTACTTAATAGATCTTCCAACTTAATAGTATCATTGTTAGAACAAAACATAAATGAAATAATAAACGAAAATTTAAAAAATATAGAAGATTGGAAAATTTATGACTATTTAAATTCTTTAAAAGATTATAAAAAAATGTTAATAAACATAAAAAAAGAAACAACAAAAATAAATTTACCCACCAAAATAAATGAACTAATAAACAAAATAAATAACAAACTACCAAATTTGTTTGAAAAATATATATTAAAAACAGAAAAAGAAAACCTTAAAAACTACAAAGATTTTACAGATTTTGGTTTTGAAAGAAATATAGAATATTTAGAAAATCTTGAGCAAGAATTAATAAACCTAGAAAAAGAAACACATAACGATGAAATTAACATAATATTAAATAATGCAAAAAATAATATTCCAAAGCTATTATATAACTTGTATGAAAAATATATTGAAAAATTAAAAAATAAAAATATTGACAGTATGACGATATATGAACTTAAACAACAAAAAGATCTTTTAGAAAAAGATCAAAACGCTTTAAACAATTTAAAAAATTCAACAAACAACCTAGAAGAAATAAACAAACTTGATAAATTAATAAACGAAATTTTTAAACTAATAGAAAAACTTATTGAAAAAATTAAACAAAAAGATAATTTTAATATTAAAAAAAATGAAGTTAAACAAAAATTTGAATAAAAATTTTAAATATAAAATAACAAATAACTTATAAACAAAATTTTTAAACTAATATAAAGACTTATTGAAAAAAATTAAAAAATTTTATAAATATAATAAAATTGTTATTATTAACCTAATAATAACAATAAAATAACATAAATATTTAAAAAACAACAAAAAATAAATAAAAATTTGAAATATTAAACAAAATATGTTAAAATATAAATGTTCTAAAGTAAGAATAAGGAGAAAGAATAACTATGCCTTTTAAAAAAAATATTAAAATTTTAATATTATGTTTATCTTTTGCAACTATTCCCCTAACAATAAAAGGAATGGAGAAAGAACCGAATAAAATAATATATTCCAAAAATTCAAGAAAAAACAAAAAACTCTTAAAAAAATTAAAAAAAGAGATAACAGAATTAAAAAATAAAAATATAGAAATGAAACCAAATGAAAACATAAAACATAAATTAAAAGACAAAGAACTTTCAAAAAAAATTACAAAAATATCAGAATTAGAAAATAGAAATATAAAAACAAGATCCAATAAAACATCAGACAATTTGTTTTTTATAAAAGACCAAAAACTTTTAAATGAAATTAAAACCGAAATAAATGAAATAGAAGATAAAATTTTTTTAAATATAACTAGAGAAAATGCCAAATTTAAAATATCAATATTAGGGGCAGATAGAGAAAATTTAGAAGAATTAGAAAAAAAAAACAAATGACGAAAATATTAAAAATGAAATAGAAGATTTAATAGCAAGATCTTCTAGCTTAATAGTAATATTATGTAGAAAAAGCATAGATATACTAGAAAAAGAAATTCTAGACAAAAAAGACGACAAAAACATGAATACATCAATTATTGACAGTTACATAAAACGTTTGAGAGAATATAAAGAAAAATTAATACAAACAAAAGGAAAAACATCAAATAAAGACTTAATTAATAACATAGATGACCTAATGAACAAAATTTCCAGCGTACTGGAAAATTTATTCAAAGAAATCATCAAAATAGTATTAAATAAAATAAATAATTTGTTATATGATAAAAATAAAGATTGGAATTTTTTAACTTTTGATACCGAACTATATTTTTTAGAAAATATAGAAGAGGAAATAACAAACTTTATAAAGGAAAATTCTAACATTAAAAACGTTGAAATATTAAATAATGCAAAAATTATTGATGATTTAATAATAAAAATATATGAAAAATATATTACAAATTTAAAAGAAACAAGATTTGACGACATGATGGAATTTGAAATTAATAACAACATACAGTTACTGCACAAAGGTGAAAAAACTTTAACATATTTAAAAGATAAACCAACAAATTTAGAAAACAAAGATAGAATCAATAAATTAATAGACGATATTTCTAGTTTAATTGTCGATATTAACAAATTAAAAAGATAATAAAAAATTTAATAAATTATTGGAAATATTTTTTTGATTTATTTTAACAACGGAGATGTTTAGATGAAAAAATTTAAACTAATAGCAAAAATTTTTTGTATATTTATGTTGCCTAAAATAACAACAAGTGCAATAAATAAAAATATATTTCCCACACATTTAGTGAGCAAAATAGAAAACCAAAATCAACAAGAAAATGAAGATATTGAAAATGAAAGCATTTCAACACTAATAAATGAATATGAAATTTTTAATGAAATTGAAGAACAAGAAGCTTTAGAAGAAGAGGAAGAAAGGTTAAGAAATTCTAATTCATATATTGAAGAAGAAAACGAAAAAGAAAGCGAAGACGATGAAGAAACTACAAAATATTATGAAGAAAATCTAAAATTTTTAGTAAAGGAAATAGAAAAAATTATAGAAGAATAAATTCTAAATTGATATTATGATTAAAATTTTTTGCAGTTCACTATAATATTTTTTATCCAAATTAAATAACATAATTTATAGATTATACCCCTATATTAAAATACACATTATTTTATTAAAACAATATCAAAATTTTTAAACTATATACTAAACCTAATTTTTGGTTAGTTTTTTAACAAAAATAATATTTAACTATAAAAATATTCTATGCTTTTTTTATTCTTTCAGGAATTATTTTACAAAAACATATTTTAATTAAAATAATTTAATAATTATTCTTTAATATTAAATTAAAATAAGCCAAACTTCCCTACTTATTTTACAGTGGAATTTATTTATCTTTTTTTAACCTATTTCTAGTCACAATTAAAAAATTAAACTACCTACTAAATAATTTTTATAACATAATAGTCAACATAATATTTTGCTACTAACTTTGCAATAGGGGTTTTAATTAAAATAATAACATATATAATAACAATTTTAAAAATCAATGATAATAGAAAAATTAATAATACAAAATAAATTTTTTTATAAACTCCCCCACCACTCCTATCACAAATTAAATAACACCGTATAATTCAAAATAATATCAATAAAAATAAAAAAGGAAAAATTACTATGATTAAAAAAATTTATAAAAAAGTGAGCATACTCACTATACTATTTTCTACAATTTTTTGTTCTAAAGTTTTTGCTACAAAAAAACAAGAAAAACAAAATCAAAATCTCATAAATAATATCGCTGATGAAGAAATAAAAGAAAACAAAGTTTTAATATTTCCAAAAAAAATAAAAGAAAACAAAATTTTAATATTTCCAAAAAAAAATGATAACAAAGGAGCATATACTTCATACAAATATAAAAGAATTAACTATAACAAAATAAAACTAAAAAATCTAGAAAAAAAAATTAAAAATATGAACAAACAACAATTCTATGGCGACAATAAAAAAACAATTTATAAAAATCCAAATCCAACCAATTTTAATACTATATGCCATAACAACCACATAATTTATCCAATTAAGAACTTTAATCCTAAAATATTACATGAACACTTAAAAAAATTTAAAATATTTCAAAAACTATTTAAACCGTCAAATAAAAAACCTGATAATATACACAAAAACCAACCTAAAACGAATTCTCTGCAATATATAGCCAAAAAGAAAACTACATGCCAACTATAGTAAAAACTTTAAAAGACTTAAATAAAACATATAATATAAAAACTCATCAACCACAACAAATACCACTAAATTTAAAATAAAAAAACCAAAAAATATATTAAAAAATTTTAGAAAAATTAAAAAATCATAAATAAAAATAATAGATAAACTCCAAAAAAAGAAAAAATACAATAAAAAAATAATCAGCCCTTTAGAAAAACTCTTTAATATTATTAAAAGTGATTATAAAATTAAAAACAATGATTTTAAAATATGTGAAATAAATTCTTTTAAAAAAATACAAAAATTTTTATTTAGCAAATTTAAATAAAATTTATTACTATAAAAATTAAAAACAATATTACTATAAAATAACATATTATGCATAAAAAAATATCATTAAACCTTTATTTTTAAAATTATGATAAAGAGAAAATAAATATAAAAATTATTATAAATACATTAAATAAAATAAAAATTATAGTCATAAAGTTTAACCTACATATTTTTATCTAAACCTTTTTTAAATATTAATTTATATAGAATATTGCCAAATTTTTCATTTTTTATTAAATTACTTAACAAATTAAAAATAAGAAATTTTGATGTTAAAAAAAAATATAAAGATTTTTTTAGCTATATAAATATTTTTATTTAGCTTAAAACCAACATACGCAATGCAAAACAAAGAAACAACAAATATAACCAAAAATAATAATATGAATATAGTTAAAATTAATCAACAAACCATAGCTTTTTTTAAAAGAAAAATAAAAAAATTAGTGGAATCACTAAGAAGAAAAAGTTAAACCAGATAAAAATATGATGAAATTTTAAGTTTTTTGTGTTTAACTGATGACGAAAAACTAAACGAAAACAAACTATTTCAAAACCTAAAGGAATTACAACTAATAAAAGATGATGAAAACATAAAATATTTTATTCCAACTAAAATCAAAAACAGATTAGAACAAAGTTTGTTACACACCAAATATAATATCGCAAACATGCCCATGGAATCAAATTTAAACATTAAAAAAAAATCTAAAAATGATATAGTAAAAGAAAAATTAAAAAACACAACCGAATTAACACAAAAATTAATAGAATTTGATGATATGCAAAAAAATCCACTACTTTATTAATGAAATTTTTAAGCAACCCCTCTTTTAACTTTGAAAATAAAACCATTAAAGAAATAGAAAAATATCACACTAAAATGTAAGAAAACGATAAAAAAATACGAGAGTTATGTAAAAAAAATGACGATATATTAACAATTAAAGAAAATTAAAAATAGAAAAATATATAATTTAAAAACAATAACAAAAATTCAACTTCACTATTTTTATAGTGAAGTTTTTTCATATTCCCACAAAATTTTTCAAAAACTACTTAAATTTTACATGATTTTATTGTTGACTATAATTATCGAAAATTGTATAATTATGTTGTAATGTTGTCCTATAATATAAGAGGGAGGGTATTTTAGATATGAAAAATAAAATGAAATTTTTTATTGCTTCAACTTTATTCATTTCAACTTTTTCAACAACAATGACAAGTGCCATGAGAATAAAATATTCTAAAAGACTAGATTCTAATAGCAATATAACAAAAACTCAAAAAAATGATGAAGAACAAACAAAATTTAGTTCTAATAACTCTAACAATATAAAACATTATTTAGTTTTAAAAAAACAAACAGCTTCTTACAAAAACAGAAGCACATTAAAAAAAGAAAATAACCTAAAAGAACATCAAAATAACCAAGCCACAACAATAAAAAATGTCGAAAATATTTTAGATGAAAATAAAAAACTAAAAGAACAATTGAAAGAAATGGAAGAAAGAAAAAATAAAAATCAAAATGAAAAACTAAAAGAAATTGAAATAGAAAATGAAAATTTAAAAAAGTTAATTAAAGAAAAAGAACAAGAGCTTAAAAATTTTGAAAATAATCAAAATAATGATTTGAGAAAAAAATATAACACATTAAAAAAAGAAAATGAAGATTTAAAAGAAATAAAACAAAACCTAATAAACGAAAAAAGTGATTTAGAAGAAAAAATCAAAAAAGATATTGAAAAAATGAAAGATGAAAACAATAAAGAAAATAGCGAAAAAGATAAATATTTAAAAGAAATAGATGAATTAAAAAAACAACTAAAAAATTTAAAAAATAGTGTTTCACAACAAGAATATGAAGTATTAGAAAAACAAAATAGAAAAATAGTAGAAGAAAAACAAAAATTATTAGAAGAAAAAAACAATTTAGAAAAAATTATAAAAAAATATGAAGAAGCTCCTCATAATAATAAAATATTGAAAGAAGAACAAGAAAAATATGAAACCGAAAATAAAGAATTAGAAGATATGAATAACTCATTAAAAAGAAAAATAGAAAAAATGAATGATAGATATATAAAACTTGAGGTGGGTTATAACTATTATGGACATGAAAAAATACCAGGTGAAAATAATGAATTAAGAAAAAAAATCGAAAAATTAAAGCAGATTAACGAAAAACAAAAAAATTATTATGAAAATATTAAAGAACAATATGAAAAGCAAAAGCAAAAACTAGAAAATGCGGAAAAAGAAAATGAAAAACTAGAAAACGACAAAAAAAAATATGAAACCGAAAATGAAGAATTAGAAAAAAGCATAAACAACCTAAATTGGGATTTAAGTTCAGTAAACCAAAAATTAAATGGAATAGATATTAAAAATTTGAAAATTAAAGTGGAAGAATTAGAGAAAAATAACGAAAAACTAAAAAAAACATTTAAAGAAAAAACAACCGCATATGAAAATAGCAAAAAAACATTAAAAAATATGGATACAGAATATAAAATATTAAACGAAAAAAAGAACAAGTTAGAAACTACAAATATGGATTTAAAAGAACAAATAAAAGAAAAGCAAAACGAATTAGATCTATTAGAAAACCGTTATAACAATATTTATGCTACTAGATATGAAGATGAAATACCTACGAATATTATACAAAAATTAAAAATTGAAGCAGCAAAATTAGAAAAAGAAAACAATAAATTAGAAAAAACACTTAAAGAAAAAACAAATATATTAGAAAATAACAAAAAAGCATACAGCGAAATGAATTTAGCCTATGAAAAATTAGAAAAGAAAATAGATGATTTGAAAACAAAGAAAATATGCTTAGAAGAAAAAATAAAAGAAGTTGATGGTATACTTAGTAACATTCAATTCTCAAAAAATATGAGATATACCACAAACTCCTCTAAATATAAAGACGATTCAAACAATAATGTTTTGGAAGAAAAACAAGAAGAATTAAATAACCTAAAAAAAGAAAACAATAAATTAGAAAAAACACTTATAGAAAAAAACAAATATATTAGAAAATAACGAAAAAGCATACAGCGAAATGAATTCAACCTATGAAAAATTAGAAAAGAAAATAGATGATTTGAAAACAATAAACTACCATTTAAAAAATTAAAATATTGTATAAAAATATAAAATATAAAATATAAAAATTAAGGAGAGAACAATGAAAAATAAAAAAATATTATTAGTAATGCAAATATTAATTGCATTAACAACTCCAACACTAACATTAAATGCTATGAAAATGAAAAATAACTTAAGTAAAATAGCGTCAAACATGGAACGAAGATCGAAGTCGATTATGAAAAATAACTTAAGTGAAATAGCGTCAAACATGAAACGAAGATCGAAGTCGATGTGGTTAAACAGATTTCCACGTAAAAAAAACAGTAAAGAAGAAATAATTGAAAAATATAATAATACAATGAAAGAATCGATTCAAGAAGAAAATGAAGATAATAATAAAAATCCTATTAGGTCTGAAAATAATAAAATAACCGAAAATAATAAAATAACCGAAAATAATAAAATAAAAACAGAAAAAAAAGATAATAAAACAACCGAAAATAATAAAAATAATAAAACAACCGAAAATAATAAAAAAGAAAAAATAAAAACAGAAAAAAAAGATGATAAAAATGAAGAAATAAAATATAATAAATATAATAGATATAATAGATATAATAGATATAATAGATATAATAAAAATAAAGAAATAAAAAAAGAAAAAAAAGATGATAAAAAAGAAGAAACAAAAACAGAAAGAAAGGATAATAAAACAACCGAAAATAATAAAATAACCGAAAATAATAAAAATAAAGAAATAAAAACAGAAAAAAATGAAGAAGATTTTTATGAAAAACAAAAAAAAATATTATTAGATTTTTATGCAAACCAAAACAAAAAATATAGAGAACTACTAACAAAATATTATAAAATTTCAACAGATACGAAAAAAATTAAAAATTTTATGTCAAATATAGAAAAAATTGAGAACCTGCTCAATAGCAAAAGAAAAATAGTTTTTATTGAGAATAGTTATAATATAGAAGCTAAATCGCAAAACTTATATGATTTAGAAGAAGATTTATATGATTTAAAAAAAGATTTAAGAAATGAAATATCTCTTATTATGAAATTTAAAAATAAAAATAATAAAATAATCGAAAATTCTAAAAATCTTCAAAATTTTTCACGTATGACATATTCGAAAAAATGTAGCCCATATAATTATTTAATAGATCATATATTTAAAAAATATGAAAATTTAGAATGCAAAATTGAAGAAATTGAATGTGAAACAGAACAAAATAAAAAGGAATATAAAAATAAATTAAAATGCGTACAAGATAAATTAAAATCCAAAATCAAAATTTCTAATTCAAGTACAATTTCAACAAATACTTCTTATGATTCAAATAGGTCTAATTCAATTAATTTCTTATAATATTTCTTATAATATTTATTAAAAATAACTCACTACAAAATTTTGTGGTGAGTTATCTATTTTTTAAATTCCCCTTCCCCTTAAATTATGTTTAGCAATTATAATTTATATATTATAATTTGTAATATATGGTAATATATAGTAATATATAGTAATATATAGTAATATAATATATAGTTAAAACATTTAGGGGGAAAATCAAATGTTTATAAAAAAAAATATTAAAATTTTAATAATAGCTTTAAGTATTTTAACTTTCAAAAATTCTATTAATGCAATGGAAAATAGACCGCAAATTGAAATGGAAACTGCAAAAGGCCCAAAAGACAACGGAAACATAGAAGTAGGTATAAAAAAAATTGAAAAAAAGATAAACGAAATAGAAGAAGAAAAATTTGAAAATATTTCACAAGATAAAATAAACGACTATATAAAAAAACTAAAAACCTACAATTCATGTTTAATTAACCTAAACAATAAAACACAAAATGTATATATTAAAAATAAAATAGAAGAAATAAAAAATAAAATTAATAACCTAATGAAAAAATTTGAAAATTATATTATAAAAATAAAAAAAAATGAAGAATACATAAATGAAGTGGAAACAACATTAAAAAAAATGGAAAATATAAATTTTGAAAATATTTCACAAAATGTTGTAAACGATAATATAAAAAAACTAGAAACCTACAAATCTGATTTAATTAACCTAAACAATAAAACACAAAATGTAGATATTAAAAATAAAATAGAAGAAATAAAAAATAAAATTAATAACCTAATGAAAAAAATTAAAAAAGAAACTATTGGCCCAGCAGAACAAGAAAAATTAGAAAATGAAGTAAACAAAAAAATAGATAAAAAAGAAAATATTAAAAAAGTTCTTAAAGAATATGAATCTAATCTAACAAATGAAAATATAATAAAAAAACAAAATGAAAACAATTTAAATAGCATAAAAAAAAAATATCAAGAAATAAATAAAAATCAACAAGAAGATCCAGAAAAAATTAAAAAAGAAAATATAAACCAGGAAATTATAAATATAGAAACAAACTTAAACAAAATAGAAAATATATCTTTTGAAAATATTTCACAAAATATTGTAAACGACTATATAAAAAAACTAGAAACCTACAAATCTGATTTAATTAACCTAAACAATAAAACAAAAAATGTGGATATTAAAAATAAAATAGAAGAAATACAAAATAGAATTAACAATCTAACAAAAGGGTTTAAAAATGCTATCTTTATTGATTCTAACTTAAAACAAATCGAAAAAGAAATTCCAAAAATTGAAGAAAATATCAATAATTTAAAAAACCAAAATCTTGGTAATATAAACAATAATATGAATACTATATCATTTAATTTAAAGCAGCTTAACCAAAAACTAGAAAGACTTGAAAAAGAAGAATCTCCAAAACAAATTAAAGAGAATATAGCAACTTTAAAAAACACAATTTCTAAAATTCAAGATGAAATAAAAAATAAAAAAGAAATATTTAAAAAAATAGAAAAAATAGAAAAAACAAACTTTAACAAAATAAACCCCGATGAAATTATTAACAATATAAATTGTTTAAAAAAATATAAAGAAATTTTAAAAACCAAGGGCTATAACCTAAAAGAATATTTAGTCAATCTATTAACAAAACAATTTGAAAATTATATCAGCGCTCTAGAAAAAGAAGATTTTAATAAATTAAGCATTTTAACCATTGAAGAGCATATGAATTTTTTGAAAAATTATATTAAAGAGTTACAAATATTAAAAGAAGAAATAGATGATATTAATATTAAAAATAGAATAGACAAAATAACAAAAAATTCTAAGATTAAAATTTCTAATTTGTTGCTAGAACTTTTAAAATTTTATATATCAAAATTAGAACAAAAAAACTATATCAAACTTTCAACAACAGTTATTAAAATTTATCTAGACAAAATAAATAAAACCAAATCAGATTTGATTAATATCGAAAAAAAAACATTAACTAATAACGTTAAAATTAAAATTAATAATTTGAAAAATAAAATTATTGAGCTAGAAAAAAAAATAAAAACTCAACAGGCAATAAATATATATTTAGATGAAATAGAAAAAATAAAGCAAAAAGACTTAAACAACCTAGAAAATAAAGAATTTAAGAATAACATAAAAAATTTAAAAGACTATTTATATAGTTTAATAGAAATAGAAAAAAAATTAAATAATGGAAAAGAAGAAAAAGAAATAGCAGAGAAAATTGATAAGATAAAAAACAAAATTTGCAATTTAGAACTAAGCCTAAACGAAAAATATATAACAAAATTAGAAAATAAATATTCAGATAAAAATAAAATAATAAATTTTCAAAAGCAAATAAAAGACCTTAGTGAATATAAACTAAATTTAGTGGACATCAGCTCAAAATCAACCGAAAACAACATAAAAAATAAATTTTCCATATTAATAAGAAAAATAGAAAACATAATAAATGACACAAAAAATGCCCAAAACCAAAAAATAGAAAATTTTTTAGATGAATTAGTTAAAAATTTAAACCATATAAAAGAACAAAATCTTAACAATAGAGACACTACCATGATGTTTAACGATGACATTTTAGATATAGAAAATTTAAATCAATATAAACTAAAGTTAGAAAAACTAGAAAAAGAAGGAATTCCTGAACAATTAAAATTAAGAATAAATAATTTAAAAAATAATCTTTCTAAAACCATATCAAAATTAAAGAAAAAAATAAACAATAAGATAGATGAAAAAGATGATTTAAACTTTGAAATAGAACAAAATTTAAATGAAATTAAAAAATACATTAACACCCTAGAATCAAAAAATTTAAATTATTTAGGAATAGGTGAATTAAAAAAAATAAAAGATGAAATAAATCAAAAAGAAGAATGTTTGAATAACCTAAATCAAATAACAACTAGTGATGTGGCTAAATCTAACATAGCTTTATTACAAAACAAAATAAAAATTTTATTTGAAAAAACAATTAATGAAATAATGATAAAATTTAGCAATTCATCAAAAGATATAGAAAATAAAAATTATGGCAATGAATCAAATATTCAAATTAATAACTTCATTTTAGAAGATTATGTAACAAATTTAAATGAAATCAAAAACAAAACAAAGAATAAAGAAATTCTTGATAGAATAGATAATTTAATAAAAAAAATTCTTGAAATTAGAAATGATTTAACTAAAAAAGAACAACAAATGTTAAATGAAGGAGAAAAATTAAAATTAATTAATTCATTAGTAAAACAATTTGAAGATTTTAACGCTAAAATAGAAAATAAAAATTATGACAATATATCAGATATTCAAATTAACAACTCCATTTTAAAAGATTATGTAACAAATTTAAATGAATTTAAAAGCAAAACAAAAAATAAAAAAATTCTTGATAGAATAAATAATTTAATAAAAAAAATTCTTGAAATTAGAAATGATTTAACTAAAAAAGAACAACAAATGTTAAATGAAGAAGAAAAATTAAAATTAATTAATTCATTAGTAAAACAATTTGAAGATTTTAATATTAAATATGAAAACATAACTAATCATATGAAAGATTTATATAATATAATAAGTAATATTTATGAAATTAAAAACTTTAAAAATCCATCCAACAACGATTCAAAATTAATAGACGAAAACATCTTAAAAGGCACTATAATTGTAAGCAATCTAGACCCTATGTATAGCGCTTCAACAAAAATTTTAGATTCAATAAAACATATAAATGAGGAATTATATAAAAATGATGGAATTCCTTTTGAAGGATTGCAAAATTATATTGCCACATACACACAAAATAAAAATAAAACAAAAAAATTAAAATTAGAAATAAAAAATATTAAAAATTTTTATAATGAGGCAGTGAAATTTGTAAAAAATAACAGTTAAAATTTCCTAATATTAAAACAAATTTATTAACTTTTTTGTAAAACGAAATAAAAAATAAAAATTATAATTTCTAACACAAGTGATATATTATCTAAATATTTCAAATAAAAAAAATCTCACTATTATTTTGTAGTGAGATTTTTTATATCCCTCCCCTACCATTTTTTTTGTAAAATTTAAAACCAAAAATTTAAAAACCATTAGATTTAAACTTAAAAAAATGCTTAAACCTAATAATATTAATTGTTAAAAATTTTTATAGGAAAAAATATATAATATTATTATGTAAACAAAACATAAAAAATAAAAATTTTATCACTAAAACCCATCTATATTATAACTATATATTCAATATTAAAATTATGAAATAATAAAAAGATAATATTTATAGTTATCACAAAATAATAAAAATCCTAAAAACAAAAAATTGAAACAAAATTTAAATATAAAAATTAAAAAATTACTTTAGTAATAAATAAAACAGATAGAAATATTAAAATTTTAAAAACAATTTTATTGATAAAAACTAAATTTCATAATATATCCCAAAATATTATAATAATAACAAATAATATATAAAAAAATGTGATTTTTAAAAATATTATCAAATATAAAAAATAAAAACAAAATAGTAAATAAAATAAAAATTTAAACCGTTATAAATTAATAGATTTTTTTAATACCTAAACTCAAATTTTATATTATAACTACTAACTTACTATAATCTCATCCATATTTTTTTAAATAATATTTATGTCTATTATAATAAAAATATTGCATAAATTTCTTTTATTTGATAATATATACTCATATTTTGTAAATAGGAGGAAAATTTATGTCGAAAAATAATAAAAAAATTTTAATAACAAGCATTTTTTGTGGGTTATTTCTAATAAATATATCTACACATGCTATGAAAAATAATAGACCGAAAAAACCAACAATACCACCAATTAAAACATATGTCATAGAAAAAATAGAAACATATATGCCTAATTTATCGAAAATTTTAAAAGAAAGGTTAGATAAACTAACAAAATTTGAAAACGAAATTAAAGATATAAAAAATCTAAATAATAAAACCGACAAAGAAAGATATGAATTAGTAAAGCAAAAAATTATAGAAATTTCAGAATTTAAAAAAGAAACAGATAACTTAGTATATGGATTTAAAAAGAAAATATATGATTACAATATCAATATTAGTGAATTAAAGAACTACAAAAATAATTCTATATATATTTATAAAGATATTACAGATCTTTTAGAAGAAATTGGGGAAAAATGTAAAGAAATAATTCGCTATGCCAAAGAAAATTTTAAAATAGAAAAACAAATTGTAAGAATATTAGAAAAAGATGAATACACCGACTCATTTATTAATTTTATGTTTGGCTCACTTAAGCAATGGATTGAATTGCAACATTACACATTATTAATGTATTACAATAATATCTCGAACAAATTCTACACAAAAAAAGAATTAAACGAAATTTTAAATAAAGTTAATAGAATAAAAGCATTATATAAACAAAAAAAATTAGATTTAGAAAAAGAATTTAATGAACAAAACATAGACTATTACGATATTAAAAAATGTACTGAAAAACCTATGGAAAAAATAGATATTTATTATAAAGCATTAAGACTAAATTTTAAACCACATAAATACACAAAAGATGCTTCCAATTTTGAAAGTGAAATGGAAAAAGTTCTAGACCTTATTAATGAAAAACTAAAATTTTCATCTCTATCCGATTATAATAGGTATATAGAAACATACGACAAAAAATTAGAAAAAATCTACCAAAAAATTAAAGATAATGATATTTATCAAGATTACGAAGAAATTAAAAATATAGATGAAAAAAAAAATAGAAGAAATAAATAAACTAGCAAGTGAAATAAAAGATAACAATTTTTCAAAAATTGTAAACGATATATGCGACTCTTTAAAAATTACTTGTGAAAAAAACAAAGAAGAAGAGTCCTCATCAATCAATGATGATGAAAAAAAATTTAATGAATTCAAAGATAATATAAT
>CACXZI010000020.1 GCA_902772105.1 Oscillospiraceae bacterium
TTTCATATAGCGGGTTTAAAATTTTTTTGCGCTTTTGTGAAAAACAAGTTCTCACCACTTCAAAAAAAAATTCTTCATCTTCCACTGTTTTATTTAAAGCCTTCTTTTTTAAATTAATAACTGCGCTATCAACATTAGGGGCTGGAAAAAAACTGCCTCTTAAAACATTAAATAATATTTCTGGTTCACTAAAATATTGAACAAAAACACTAATAGATCCATAGTTGCTATCACCTTTTTTAGCAACAAACCTCTTTGCAACCTCTTTTTGAAGCATCAAGGTTGTTGTTTTTATTTCTAGTTTAGAACTCAAAATTTTAACAACTGCAGGAGAAGTTATATAGTATGGCAGATTTGCACAAATTCTAAACTCTTTAAAATTTTTATTTTCTTCCACAATTTTCTTTAAATCTAACCTTAAAAAATCTTCATTAACTAGTTCAAAATTTTTTATATCTTTAAACTTCTCTTTTAAAATTGGAATTAAATCTCTATCTTTTTCAACTGCAATAACCTTTTCTGCCACATTTAAAAGCTCATTCGTTAAAATTCCAGATCCAGGCCCTATTTCAAGAACCACTCCTCCATCTATTTTTGCTTTGTCAATAATTTTTTTGCATATTTTTGGGTCTGTTAAAAAATTTTGCCCAAATCCCTTTTTATATTTAAACCCTTTATCTTTCATTCTCCATTCCTCTTTCAATATCAGAAAGTTTAATATCATTTTAATTATATCAAATTAAAAAACTAGCATTTTTAAAATAACATATCCCACAAAAAAATTTTTATTTTCTATATTATTGACTATTGCACTACCTATATTTTAAAAAATTTATTCTAACATAAAATATTTAATAACCCCCTTCTTAACGATATTGTGATGCTAATTAACACTACCCAACTAATATTATATAAATTCACAATATAACCTATGTTTCCATATTATTTAAAACATAAAATTTTTCTAATTGCACAATACAAAAATTTTAACTAAACTATTTGTATATTTCGCTTTAAATTATACTAAAACGAATATAAAACATATAAACTTTATATTAAACATAAATTAAATTTACTAAATATATCTTTATTAATTTTAATTTGAACAGCAATATATAAAATATATAAATTTATATCAAACATATCTTTATTTTATATTCCTATTTGTAAATTTTAATTAAAATAATACTATATGCTAACTCAAAATATATACTATATGTATTTAATTTGATTATAAACACTTTAGGTTAATCATCTCTTTTAAATATATTAAAACTTCTATTTTCTAGATTACTATCTTTAGATTTTTTCTTTAGCTCTTTAGCTTTAATTATTTCGTCTAAAAATTCCAAACAAACAACCATCAAAGGAGGCCCTAAAAAAAGCCCAGCAATTCCAAAAATTCCTCCAAATAAACTAATTCCCAAAATAACATATAAAGGCTTTATTCCAACAACCTGCCCCACAATTTTTGGATTAATTATGTTTGAATCTATTTGCTGCAAAACAAAAGAAACTATTAAAGCTGTTAAAAATTTATTGAAATCCCCTCCAACATAGGTGAAAAGTCCTATTAAAATAACCGCTGTTATAGAACCAAAATATGGTATTATGGCTAAAACAAAATATATAAATGCCAAAACAACACTATTTTTAATTCTTAAAAAACTCAAAATAACGCCCAAAAAACATCCAACAATAAAAGCATCTAAAATCTGCCCAAAAATGAAGGTGTATATAATGGTTTTACTTTTTATCCAAAGACTTTTTATGCGATTTGTTGTTTCTTCTTTAAAAGCAACATTTAAAAACCTCAAAACACTTTTTTTTATGCTATATCTCTCAAGCAAAATATAAATAGAGATTATAAACCCAATAAAAAAATTAAATATCTTAAAAATAAAATTAGCAATCCCGCCAAAATAAGCCCTATAATCTAAGGAAACAAAAATTTTAGTTAAATTGTCAAAAGAAAACTGATTTTCAAACTCCTTTAAAAGCCCATTTAAAAACTCAATATTTTGTGTTTTTTCTTCTAGTTCAACATAGCTTTTAGAAATATTATAGGACATATCTTCCGAAAACTTTAAAATTGCTTCATAAAATTTAGGAACAATTTTGAAAAAGAATGAAAAGGTGAACACAACCGAAAAAACAATAACAATTGCTGTTGCTAAACTTCGAACTCTTTTAAAAATAAACGGATGGTTAATTCTTAAAAGCAGATTTTCAACCTTTTTACAAATAGGAAAAAACAAAAAAGAAATAACCCCACCAATCACAAAAGGTTTTAAAACCTTAAATAGATTAGCAAAAAAACTAAATATAACTCTAAAATTTAACATTAGGTGGTATATTGCAATTATTGAAACACAAAACAAAAACCGCACAACCCAAAGCCCTAAATTATTCTTTTTCAAAATTTAACACCCCATAAATATTTTAACTACACCATCGTTTTAGCCTATTTTACTATATCTTAACAACTTTTAGCATTCTTTAAACAAAAATCTTTTGCCTCTTCCTACGTTTTTATAAACCCAACCTAATATTTTCCATACACCATCATTTTAGCACATTTATATATATCTCCACAACCCATAGTTATAACAACATCTCCTTTTTTAGCATTCTTTAAACAAAAATCTTTTGCCTCTTCCTGCGTTTTTATATATATTCCTCTTTCCAACTCATCTACTAAATCTTTTGAACTAATTCCATATGTGTTTTTTTCTCTTGAGCCTAATATATCTGTTACTATAACTTCATCAGCCAAAGAAAGAGCATCTTTAAATTCCTCTTTTAACATTGCAGTTCTTGAAAAGGTGAAAGGTTGATGCACAACCCAAATTTTTTGAAATCCACAACTTTTTAAAGCTTTTAAGGTTGCTGAAATTTCACTTGGATGATGTGCATAATCATCTAAAACAGTTATTCCATTAACAACCCCAACAAATTCAAACCTTCTTCCTGCTCCTTTGAATTTTTTTATTGCTTTTAAAATATATTTTTTTTCTATATTATTTTCAAGCGACACAACAATAGATGCTAGTGCATTTAAAACATTATGTTTCCCCGGAATATTAATTTCAACATCCTTTAAAATTAGTTCATGCCCTTTGCACACCGAAAACTTCATCTTGCCCTTTTTTTCTATAACCAAATTTGTTGCAAAATAGTCGTTTTGTTTTGTTAATCCAAACGAAATCTTTTTTTTATCTAGGTTTTTTAAAGCATCTTTTGTGTTTTCATCATCTCCGTTATAAACTATTAAATCTGTCGTTTTTGCACAAAAAGCATTAAATGACATCTTAAGATTTTCTATATTTTTAAAATATTCTAGATGGTCGTTATCTATGTTTAAAACAACTGCTGTGTTTGGAAATAATTTTAAAAAATGATCTTCAAATTCACAAGCTTCACATATTAAATTAGAAGTTTTGCCAAGTCTTGAATATCCTTTAATTGAATCTAACTTTCCTCCTATTATTGCCGTTGGGTCTTTTTTGCCTTCCATAAAAATTTGAGTTAAAAGTGAGGTTGTTGTTGTTTTTCCATGCGTTCCACAAACACAAATGGTGTTGCTATATTGCTCGGTGAAATAGGCTAAAAAGTCATTTCTTTCAATTGCTCTAACATTACTTTTTTTCGCTGCAATTAGTTCTTCATTATCTTTTAATATCGCTGCTGTATATATTATTAAATCTTTTCCTTCTATGTTTTCTTTTTTTTGCTCCATATAAACCTTTATTCCAAGCTCTCTTTCCATTCGAACAATGTCCGATTCATTATTATCAGACCCTGAAATTATATATCCCTTTTGCTTTAAAATTTGAACTATAGGAAACATCCCAGATCCACCAATCCCAATAAAATGAATCTTTTTAACACCACTTAAAATATCTTGCATAAAAACCCACCTTATTATAATTTTGCCATTTATTATATTCCAATTCTACTATTTTTGTTACAACTTTTCAAGTTTTCATTACGTAGAAAGTTTGATGAAATTTAATAATAGGTTACTCGCCAGGAAGTTAAAATAAAATTTATTTAACCTGCTAAATTATATTTTAATACGTAGGAATTTTTATAATATATAATTTAACATAACATTTAAAAAAACTTTATGCTATAAATAATTTCATTTTTATCATAACTTTTCACTCATTTTAATGTCTTTAAATATAAAATTACTCTCATATTTATTATAGATATTTCCCTAAATATATAATCAACATATAATCGACCATTAAAAAAAATAATTCTAACCTTTAAATAAAAGACATTTCCACCATAAATTATCCAATTATGTTTATTAATTATACCCCAAAAAATTTTGTTCCTTTCCTTTGCTATATTAAAATTAAAAAATAAAAAATTAATTTTTGTTACATAAAAATTCTATAATATAAAAAAAAGTGAACTAAATAATATTAATTAACTACAAATTAAAAAATTTTGCAAAGTTTACTTATTTTAGATTTAAATTAGAACATTAAAACAAGTCAAATAGATTAAAAACAAAATAAAATTATTTACAATATAAAAGATAGAAATTTTTTTAAACCTTATAGCGAGTGATATATTTAAATTAAATCAAACTTTCTACGTATTGAAAAAAAATTTAGCAGGCCGAAATAAGTTAGATAAAATTTTTTGGCGAGTGATATATTTAAAATTAAATCAAACTTTCTACGTACTGAAAAAAAATTTAGCAGGTTTAAAAATTCTGATTAAATTTCTTGGCGAGTGAAATATTAAAAGTTTCAGCAAACTTACTACGTAATGAAAGGTTGCAAAAAAAATGAATTTACTGTAGTATGTATTATAAAAATAAATTCTATACAATTTAAATAAAGGGATGTGAAAATTATGGCATATGATTTTAAGGAAATAGAGAAAAAGTGGCAAAATATATGGGAAAAAGAAGAAACATTCAAAGCAAAAACAGACTATAGCCTACCAAAATATTATGTTTTAGTGGAATTTCCATATCCTTCTGCAAATGGGCTACATGTGGGGCATCCGCGGTCATATACAGCTCTTGATGTTGTTGCAAGAAAAAGAAGGTTGCAAGGTTTTAATGTTTTATATCCAATGGGATGGGATGCATTTGGGCTTCCAACCGAAAATTTTGCAATTAAAAATAAAATCCATCCAGAAATAATAACGAAAAATAATGTGGCTAGATTTAAAAAACAGCTAAAAAGTTTAGGGCTTTCTTTTGATTGGTCTCGGGAAGTTTTAACAACATCAAAAGACTACTATAAATGGACACAATGGATTTTTATTCAGATGTTTAAAAAAGGCTTAGCCTATAAAAAAGAAATGGATGTTAATTGGTGCACTAGCTGCAAATGTGTTTTAGCAAACGAAGAAGTTGTTAATTCTAAATGTGAACGATGCGGCAGTGATGTTGTGACGAAAAAGAAATCTCAGTGGATTTTAAAGATAACAGAATATGCCGATAGATTAATAGATGATTTAGACTTTGTTGAATATATCCTCCCTGTTAAGCAGCAACAAAAAAACTGGATAGGAAGAAGTTTTGGAGCAGAAATAGAATTTAAAACAAACACAAATTCTTCTATTTTGGTGTATACAACAAGGCCAGACACATTGTTTGGTGTGACCTATATGGCAGTTGCAATAGACCACCCCATTTTAGAAAAAGAAAAAGACAAAATTGAAAATTTAGATGAAATTTTAAAATATGTTGAAACTTCAAAAAAGAAATCTGAGTTTGAAAGAAGCCAACTCCAAAAAGATAAAACCGGAATTGAAATTAAAGGAATTGTTGCAAAAAATCCTGCAACTGGTGAAACTATTCCTGTTTTTGTTTCTGATTATATTTTATCTAGCTATGGAACTGGAGCTATTATGGCTGTTCCTGCGCACGACAAACGCGACTTTGAATTTGCCAAAAAATTTAATATTAAAATAGTTAAGGTTGTTGAATCTAAAGGAAATGATGCTGAACTAAACGAAGACACACTAACAGGAAAACTTATTAATTCAGACTTTTTAAATGGGCTTGATGTTCAATCTGCAAAAGAAAAAATTTTAAACTGGCTGGAAGAAAACAAAATAGGAAAACGAAAAAAGAATTTTAAACTGCGTGACTGGATTTTTGCAAGACAGCGTTATTGGGGAGAACCAATTCCTATTATTCACTGCAAAAATTGTGGTGCTGTTGCTGTTGATGAAAGTGAGCTCCCTTTAACCTTGCCGCAAATTGAAAATTTTGAACAAACCGAAGATTTAGAGTCTCCTCTTGCAGCTGTTGAAGAATTTGTTAATGTTAAATGCCCAAAATGTGGAGCAGATGCTAAACGAGAAACCGACACAATGCCTCAATGGGCTGGGTCTTCATGGTATTATTTAAGATATTGCAGCCCAACTTGCAAAACTGCTCTTGCAGATGAAAAAGATTTAAAATATTGGATGCCTGTTGATTGGTATAACGGCGGGATGGAACACACAACCCTCCACCTGTTATATTCTAGGTTTTGGCATAAATTTTTATATGACATAGGGGTTGTTGAAGACATTGAGCCATATAAAAAAAGAACAAGCCATGGAATGATCCTCGGGCAAAATGGTGAAAAGATGAGCAAATCTCGTGGAAATGTTGTTAACCCTGATGATGTTGTTTTAGAATATGGGGCAGACACATTTAGGTTATATGAACTATTTATGGGGGACTTTGAACAAGCTGCTCCATGGGACACTGCTTCAATTAAAGGATGTAAAAAATTTTTAAACAGAGTATATGATATGAAAGAATTTTTAAAGGAAGGGTCTATTCGAAAAGATTTTGAAGTTTTAATAAATAAACTAATTAAAAAAGTTTCTGAAGATATTGAAACCATGAAATTTAACACTGCAATTGCTGCTATGATGAGTTTTGTTAACGAAATATATAATTCAAAGGAAATAACAAAAGATGAATTCAAAATATTTTTAACACTTTTAAATCCATTCGCGCCACACATAACAGAAGAGTTGTTTTCTTTAATTGGTTTTAAAACCCAAATTGCAAACGAAAAATGGCCAACCTATGATATTGAAAAATGCATAGACAAAACAGTTGAAATTGTTGTTCAACTAAATGGAAAGGTTAAACATAAAATTTTGGTTGCAAAAGATCTTTCAAAAGAAGAAATTTTAGACCTTATTGAAAAAGACGAAAAAACTAAAGATATTTTAAAAGATAAACAAATTTTAAAGACTATTGTTGTTTTGAATAAACTAGTTAACTTTGTTGTGAAAAATTAAATAAATTGCAATTTTATTATTACAATTTGTTATATAAGCTTTCAATTGGGCATTCATAAAAAGATTGCTTGTCTTTTTCATTAAACTTTTCTATATGCATCTCTGCAGATTCTTTATCCCCTAAAAGTGTATATATTGACGCTATTGATGCTTCACTAAGCTCTTTATTTGAAAGTTGTTTCTTTAACCACTTAACTTCCTCATCCCAAAGTTCTCTTTTTCGTTTATAGCACTGAAACTTATTTATAACAACATACATTAAAAAATCATTACCATCTCTTATAAGCCAATCATATAATCTAATAGCCATATCTAATATGTCCACGCGTTTATTATCTATATCATATGCTCTAATCATTTCAATACATGAATCATTCACTACTCCATAATTTCCCACATTCGTATATGATTTAAATTCTTTCTCTATGATTTCAAAATCGATATTTGAAATATTTAAATATTCATCTGCTCTTAACGCACTAAACCTAGTTGTAGATATCTTTTTCCTTTGTAATCAACATATACATTAATTTTATTATTTCTGAAGAAATCATATATTTTATAGCGCCCGTCCTGCATTTCTATAAAAAAAAGCATTATCTTAATATTTCCTATAGTGATTGTTCCATTTATTGGAGGTTTTTCACTAAATTTAACACCCTCTTCTTTATGTGAAAAATAATATATTAACATATCTATGTATATGTGTTGCTCTTTTGTAACCCTATCAAGATTAAGATGCTCCTTTACATGAAAAAAATACAAGACTTCTTTTAACAACTCAAGATTTTTAAGACATTTTTCATAATCATTTCTATTAATATTAAGTTTTAATAATGATTTTTTTGGTAATTTAAGCGGCTGTTCACCGCCATTAAAATACATCTTTCCATTACCATCAATAACATCTAATAAAAATTTATACGCCTTAATACGATCTTCTAAATAACCTTTGATATTAATTTTAAAAGAAGCTTTTCTAGTTTTTTCGTTAATAATTAACTTAAAGCTTTTTCCTATATCAACGATAGATTCACCTTTATGTGTTACATCACGGTTTACAATAGCTCTATAGGAATAAATATTTCCATTAGCTGAAATACGGTAATCATAGTAGGCAAACATTAAATTTATTATATCCTCAATATGCTCCACAGGAAAAGTTAAATTTAAATCTTTATTTTCAGCATAAATATATCCTTCATTCTCTAAGAATGAATATGTAAAAAACCCCACTAGATCTTTTTTAAAGTTCTCTTGTAATACTTCTATAGTAAGATTTTTCCCATTTATTTCATTAAGTTGCCTTCCCCTATTCTCAATAAACCAATCAGCTATACCCTCAAACTGTTTATCACCATCGGGTAGTTCTTTCAGTTTAATTGAGATGCTTTGTTGTTTACCTTTTTTATCTAACAAATCATTAATTTTAGAAGGCAATAAAGAAGCATAAAAAATTTTTTTAGCTTCTTTTGTAATATAAACAACAAAATACATTATACCGCCATTATTACGGTATTTATTTAAACAAACAGTTTCTACAGAATATCTAATTTTATCTTTTTTTCCTATTTTTAATACCTCTTTCCCTTTTACTTGTACCGGAATTTTATCCTTAAAGCTTTCATTAGTTTTGCTATCATCTTCATACACATAAATATGCCCGTCCCACATAGGTTCTTTGTCTTTAACATTTATATACGGCATTAATCTATCTGTTCTTCCTACTCTTATTGTAACTGCACTTACTGCAGATGATTCAATATCCATCATAAACTCTCTTTCTTAAAGTTTTTATTAATAAATATTTCTTCTACAAATATCCTACAATAATATTTCACATCATTCTAATCAAACTTATATTTAATTTTATTAAACCACTCTCAAAAAACAGATTCAACAAAATCAGATAGTTTTGAAAAATCTTCTTCGAATGGGTTCCACAAACAAGAAAGCATGTTATCGCTCACATCAAACCCTGCTTCTTTTAAAACTTTTAATCTAAAATTTAAATTTTTATAAATAATTCAATACCATTTTTAAAACCTGAAACATCCCTATTTATTCTAATCAAACTTATATTTAATTTTATTAAACCACTCTCAAAAAACAGATTCAACAAAATCAGATAGCTTAGAAAAATCTTCTTCGAATGGGTTCCACAAACAAGAAAGCATATTATCGCTCACATCAAACCCTGCTTCTTTTAGCTTTTCATAAAGAATTTTAACACCTTCTCCACTCCATCCATAACACCCAAAAACCGCTGCTTTTTTTCCTCTGAATTTTAGCTGCTTTAAAAATTCTAAAAATCCCGCCATATTGGAAGTTATGCTGTTACAAACAGTTGGAGACCCAACAAAAATAGCTTTAGATTTAAAAACTTCAACCATAACATCGTTTTTGTCTGCTTTTGATATGTTATATACCTTAACCACAACATCTTTATCTTTAGAAAATATCTCTTTTGCTATGTTTTGAGCAAGTTTTTTAGTGCCGCCCCACATGCTATCAAACAAAACCGTTATTTGATTTTCTTTATAGCAATTAGCCCATTCCTCATATTTTTTTATTATGTAGCTAGGCTCTTTTCTCCATATAGCCCCATGCGAAGGCGCTATTATTTCAATTGGCAGATTTAATTCAGCTATTTCTTTTAACTTTTTTGATAATATTAACGAAAAAGGGTTCAAAATGTTAACAAAATATTTTAACGCTTCTCTATTCAAAATTTCAAAATTAGCTTTGTCAGCAAAAAGTTCTTCAACTGCAAGGTGTTGCCCAAATGCATCATTAGAAAACAAAACATTATCTTTTGTTAAAAATGTTGCCATAGAATCTGGCCAGTGAAGCATCTTCATATCTAAAAATTTTAGCTTTTTTCCATTCCCAATTTCAACTTCATCGCCGGTTTTAACTAATTTAAAATTCCAATCTTTTTTTCCATATTGCCCTTCCAGAATATTTTTGCAAACTGCTGAACAATAAATTGGTGTATCTTTTTTTAACTTTTGCATCAAACATGGCAACGCTCCAGAATGGTCACTCTCAGCATGGTTCACAACAACCATATCTATTTTATTTAAATCTATTTCTTTTTTTAAATTTCCTATAAAATCACATCGGTTTGGAGTCCACACCGTATCTATTAAAACAGTTTTTTCTTCCTCAATTAAATATGCATTTTGAGAAGACCCATTATCAATCGAAAAATCATCTCCATGGAATTTTGTAAGGTCCCAATCTATACAACCAACCCAACTAACATTTGAAATAACCTTCTTTTTCATTTTTATCTCCTTTAACGAAATTTAATATATCAAAAAATTTTAAACTTTTGTTTATTCTATCATTTTTCAGCTTTTTTTGCAATGATTTTATTACTAAAATATTTTTAAAATTAAAATCACAATATAACTATATTTTCAATTTAATACATCAAAAAATAAATTTTAACTACTTAGTTTTTTATATTAATCACTTTAAATTTCTAAACATTTTATCTTTTGTTTTAAACTCAAATATTAAAAAATAATATTTAAAATTATATAATAATTATTTTTTTAACCAACTTCTAACATACATAAAAATTAATTTAAAACATTAAAAATATATTGCTTTTTGTTTTAGACTATATAAATAAAATTTAGCAAAAATAATTAAACATAACTTATTTTTAATACATCAAAAAATAAATTTTAACTACTTAGATTTTTTATATTAACATCACTTTAAATTTCTAAACATTTTATTTTTGTTTTAAACTCAAATATTAAAAAATAATATTTAAAATTATATAATAATTATTTTTTTAACTAACTTCTAACATACATAAAAATTAATTTAAAACATTAAAAATCTGCTTAAATTTACAAAAAGCTAATATTAAATAAATTCAACAAAAAAGCTCCACAATAAGAAAAATTTAATAGAAAATCCAAAAAAATTTAAATAAACCATACATAACAAAGAAAGAATTATTGTTTTTATCAATTATTAATCTTCCTATTAAATTTATATGAACTGATCAATTTTTAGAAAATTTTTAGGTTTTTAAGGCAATATATTCACAAAATTTTTATTTATTATTAATATTAAACATTCAAAAATATAAATTATGTGTTTTGAAAAATAATGTTAAAATTACTTGAAATTTAAAATAACCTAATTAACATAAAAAATCTTTAATTATATAAATTAACCAATTTTTTGCCGTCACGCTATTATATGTAGAAAAAATATTATATTTTTTAACCGTTAACTAACTATAAACAATTATTCTAAATATTTTATATTGCAATACAATTTTAAAGTTTATTCACAATATTTAAATAACGCCACAACCCAAAACCCATTAGCCAGCATATAAAAAACTTATCAAATTCTAATTAAATATATAAACTAAAATAAAGGAATTTATTAATTCAACATAAACCGATTTTATTATAAAAAACACAAAACCTCTTCATTCAAGTTCAAAGCAAAATTTTAAAAGCCATTATAAAACTTTATAATCAAAAATATTTAAATTCAACATAAAACCAAATAATAATTAATTTTTCATACACACAATTATTAAAATTTTATTATTAACCTTAATAATATATAGCAAAATATCAATATTTAAGCAGGAAGAACATATTGTGAAAAATCTTGTTTTAAAAATTTATATGAATTTAAGGCCCCATATGCAGCACAACTTATTGGATCTTCAACAGTTTGAACAATAATGTTTGTTTTTTTCTCTATTAACTCTTTAAATCCTAATAATAAACTAGCTCCTCCTGTTAAAATAATCCCTGCATCCTTCATGTTAGATACAACATCCGGAGAAACATTTGTTATAATTTCACAAATTGTTTCCACAATTTTAATCACAGGAATCTTAATATCTTTACATATATCTTTTTGAGATAGTTCTAAAACCTTTGGAAGCCTTGTTTTTATATCTTTCCCTCTAATACTAAATTTTAAATCTTCACTAGGGTTAAAAAATGTCACTGCCTTATTTTTTAATTTTTCCGCAGTTATTTTCCCAATTAAAAAATTATGTTCTTTAATCAAATTTTTTGCTATTATTTCATCTATTAATTCAACCCCTATTTGTATTGATTTATTTAATAAAATTCCTTCCTTCGAAACAACCGAAATATCTGTTGTTCCTCCTCCAACATTAACAGATAAAAAACATTTTCCATCCGAAAAATCTATATCTAACCCTAAAATTGACGCAAAAGATTCATCAATAAAAAAAAGCTTATTAGACTGCTCTTTTAATATTGAATTTTTAAATGTTAATTTTTCAAGATCTGTCATAAAACTGTGATAGCACAAACAAATTCTCGGTTTTCTAAACATATTTCCAAATTTTCTAAACAAAACCTCTCCAATTAACAATTTATTTAATAAATAATCCGAAACAACCCCTTTTTCAACGGTTTTTTTAACTATTATTGAATCTGGTGTTTTCCCCAACATCTTATATGCTTGTTCTCCTATTCCAACTATTTTGCCACTATCTTTTCTAACAGCAATAACAGATGGCATAACAATAACATGATCACTATCTCTAAAACATATTTTTGTGTTTGTTGTTCCAATATCTATTCCAACGTCAAACTTCATATTTAAGCTCTCCTTAAAAATTATAAATATAAAATTTTCATATAATTAGTTATATGCCAAAAAAGCCAAACAATTCTTTTATTTAAAAATATGTCTTTAAACTTTTAAATAAATATGTTATACTAAAAAATAAAATTTCATACATAATATTTAATTTGAAAGGAAAACTTAAAATATGGGTTTTTTCGAAAAACTAAAAAAAAGTTTAACGAAAACAAGACAAAATTTTACAAATAGGTTAGATAAAAGCTTTGAAAAAGATGAAAAAATAACAGATTCTTTTTTTGAAGAATTAGAAGAAATTTTAATAACCTGTGATGTTGGTTTTAGCTGCAGCAATGAAATTGTTAGAGAACTACAAAACAAAATAAAACAAAAAAAAATAAAATTTAAAAAACAAGCAAAAGAAGAACTAATGCTAATTATTGAAGAAATTCTAAAAACAAATGAAGAACTAAAAATCCCTTCTAAACCAACAATTATTTTGATGCTTGGAGTTAACGGTGTAGGAAAAACAACAACAATTGCAAAACTGGCGTACCTTTTTAAACAACAAAAAAAATCTGTTTTGCTAGCTGCAGCAGACACATTCAGAGCTGCTGCAATAGAACAACTAGAAATTTTAGCAAAAAAGATTGATTGCCCTTTAATTAAGCATCAACAAAATTCCGACCCAGCATCGGTTGTTTTCGACGGGATTTGTGCAGCAAAAAAAAGAAATGTTGACTACTTAATCTGCGACACAGCAGGAAGACTCCACACAAAAAAAAATTTGATGGGAGAACTAGAAAAAATTGTTCGTGTAACAAATAAAGAAGCCCTAGATTTAAACAAAGAATTTCTTCTAACTATTGATGCCACAACAGGGCAAAACGGGCTAATTCAAGCCGAAAAATTTAAAGAAACCGCCAACATAACAGGAACTATTTTAACAAAACTAGACGGAACTGCAAAAGGAGGAATTGTTATTCCTATTAAAAAAAATCTTAATCTTCCTATTAAATTTATAGGAACTGGTGAATCTTTAGAAGACTTTCAGGTTTTTGACGCTGCTATGTTCACAAAAGCTTTATTTAACGTTAGTGAGGAAAAATAAAATGAAAATTATTATAGCAACAGATAACAAAGGGAAAATTAAAGAATTTAAAGAAATTTTAGCTCCTTTAAATTTTGAAGTTATTTCAAAAAAAGAAGCAGGAGTTTTTGATGAAATAGAAGAAACAGGAACGAGTTTTATTGAAAACGCAAAACTAAAAGCAAACTTTGTTTTTTCTAAAACAAAAGAAATAACCCTAGCAGATGACTCTGGTTTGGAGGTTTTTTCTTTAAACAACAGACCAGGAATTTTTTCAGCAAGATATTCACAAGAAGAAAATTCTCCTGCAACAGACGAAAAAAACAATGTTAAACTTTTGAAAGAACTAGAAAATAAAACCGATAGAAAAGCCCGTTATGTTTGCGCTCTTTGTTTTATAAACAAAAAAGGAGAAATTTTTGATATTGTTGAAACTGTTGAAGGAGAAATTGCAAAAAAACCAATAGGAACAAATGGATTTGGTTACGACCCTTTATTTTTATATAACGGAAAAAGCTTTGGAGAAACAAGAAGCGAAATCAAAAACAAAATAAGTCATCGTGGAAAAGCAATAGAAAAACTTATTAAAAACATAAAAAATTGGGTTTAATCTATTATGTATTAAAATTTTATTGAGAATGTAAAACTATTAACTTAAGGAGAATATATGAAAAATATTGGAATTTTTATAGGGAACTTTAACCCAATACATTTAGGCCACACTTCTTTTTTAAAAAACATTAAAAAAGAATATTCCCTAGACACTATTTTTTTAATACCAATTGAAAACAAAAACGAAGAAAATTTAAATCATATTCCAATTAAAGAAAAAAGAGAACTATGCCAGTTGGCTATTAAAAATTTGGAGTTTATTAAATTATATCCCGAAAATTTTAAAGAAAATGAAGATACATTAAAATTTTTAAATGATATTAAAAATAAAGAAAAAGACTGCAATTTATTTTTAGTTGTTGGCCCTTTTTCGTTAGCTGAATTAGAAAAAAACAACGACATCGAAAAAATTTTAAAGTTAGCAAAAATTATAACTTTAGCTCCTCTAAAACTTTTTGAAAAATTGACAAAAAAATTTAAATCTTTTATTATTAAACCATCAAAATTAAAACCAATACAATCTAGAAAATTAAGAATTTTAATAGCGCAAAAAAAAGAGTTTTCAACCTATTTAAACAACAACGTCTTTGAACAAATAAAAAAACATAAACTATTTTTTGGGAAAGAGTCTTTGTTTTTAGAATGTTATGACATCTGTCGACAAAACACATCTAAAAAAAGGTTTAGCCATTGTAATTTTGTTGCTAAGGCTGCTGCTGAACTTGCAGCTATTTATGGCGAAGACGAGATGGATGCTAAAATTGCAGGACTTATGCACGATCTTATGAAAGAAAAAACAAAAGAATATATGCAAAATATATTTAATTCATATAACTTTAAACTAAACGATGCACAAAAAATAAACCCAAAGGTTTGGCATGGAATTGTTGGAGCTTTATATTTAGAAAATGTTTTAGAAATAGATAATAAAAAAATAATAAACGCTGTTAAATACCACACAGTTCCCCGGAAACATATGAGCAATTTTGAAAAAATTGTCTTTATGGCAGATAGAATAAGCCAAGATAGAAAATATAAAGACGTTCAATTTTTGAGAGATCTATCTAAAAAAAACATAGATGATGCTGTTTTATATAGCCTTAAAAACACAATATCTTCTTTAATTAAAAAAGAAAGCACAATTTCAACACCAACAATTGAATGCTACAACACTTTAATTTTAAAAAAAACGGAGAATTTAAAAGAAAATGAAAACAAATGAATTGATTAAAATTGTTTTAAAAACACTCGAAGAAAAAAAAGCCCAAAATATTAAAGCTTTTAATGTTTCAAATTTAACAAGCCTTTGTGACTACATAATTATTGCTTCTTCCTCAAACTCAACACATGTTAAAAGTTTAACCGACGACGTTGTTGAGGTTTTAAAAATAAACAATAAAATAATAGATAACATAGAAAAAGACGACAACTTTAGATGGATCGTTCTAGACTGCAAAGACTTTATTGTTAACATTTTTCATAACAAAGAACGAGAATTCTACAATTTAGAAGGGCTTTGGTCTGATGCTAAACCTTTTATTACGTAGATAGTTTGATATAACTTTTAGTAGGTCACTCGCCATAAAGTTTAATCAAATTTCATTTGGCCTGCTAAATCCTATTTGAATTAAGGCTCTCTCCATAATGTTTAAATAAACTTCCTCTGGTCTACTAAATACTATTTAAATTTTATTGAGATTTTATATAAATATATTTTATTTTTATTTAATTGCCTTAAATGATTCTCCTTAAAATATGACTTACTCGTTTTTTTAATTAACAATATAACATCAATAAATTAAAACTTAAAATAATATATAGATTTTTAATAAATTATTTATCACAAAATATACATCTAGTTTTAACTTTAATAAATTAAACTTTATTATTTCATATTTAAAATTAATTCAGTTTGAAAAATACTTTTGGTAATATATAATTTTATCTAAATTAAAATATCCATTTAACATATATTTTAACAAATCTCTTCCCATTCTCTATTTTTTTGATTTTACTAAAAGTTTAAATCAATAAAATATTGCAATTAGCTTTAAAAATGTTTTAAGATATAATTACACACCAACTAAAAATTAACTAAATATTTTACTAAACAACAAAATATTAAAAAGCATTGTCTAATTTTAGTTTTTATTGTATAATAAACCTACTCGGTTTAATTTTAAAATTTGGGAGGTTTAAAAAAATGAGTGAAAAATTTGTTTACGACTTTAAAGAAGGAAATGCTTCTATGCGTGAACTCTTAGGAGGAAAAGGAGCCAACCTTGCAGAAATGACAAATATGGGCCTACCTGTTCCTCAAGGATTTACAGTAACAACTGCTGCTTGTACTAAATATTACGAAGATAATGAAAAAATATCTGATGACATAATAAAAGAAATAGAAACCCATCTAAAAGCTTTAGAAGATCTTTCAGGAAAAAAATTTGGAGACCCTCAAAACCCTCTTTTAGTTTCTGTTAGATCTGGTGCTCGTGCTTCTATGCCTGGTATGATGGACACAATTTTAAACCTTGGTTTAAACGAAGAAGTTGTTAAAGGATTTGCTCAAAAAACAAATAACGAACGTTTTGCATACGACTCATATAGAAGATTTATTCAAATGTTTTCTGATGTTGTTATGGAACTTTCTAAAAAAGACTTCGAAGACATAATAGACCAAAAGAAAAAAGAAAAAGGAGTAACTCAAGACACAGAACTAGACGCAAACGATCTACAAGACATAATAGTTAAATTTAAAAAATATTATAAAGATCAAAAAGGAGAAGATTTTCCAAGTTCTCCTAAAGAACAACTAATAGAAGCTGTTAAAGCTGTTTTTCGTTCTTGGAACAACGAAAGAGCAATATATTATAGAAGAATGAACGATATTCCTTCCTCTTGGGGAACTGCTGTTAATGTTCAGATGATGGTTTTTGGAAACATGGGAAACACTTCAGGAACAGGAGTTGCTTTTACTAGAAACGCTGCAACAGGAGAAAACAAACTTTTTGGTGAATTCTTAATGAACGCACAAGGTGAAGACGTTGTTGCTGGAATTAGAACACCTCAACCAATAGATCAGCTAAAAAACACTATGCCAGAAGTTTATGAACAATTTTTAACAATTTGTAAAACCCTAGAAGACCACTACAAAGACATGCAAGACATGGAGTTCACAATAGAAGAAGGAAAACTTTTTATGTTGCAAACAAGAAACGGAAAAAGAACTCCAGCAGCTGCTTTAAAAATTGCTTGTGACCTAGTTGAAGAAGGAAAAATAGACAAGAAAAAAGCAGTTAGCATGATAGAACCTCGTTCTTTAGACGCTTTGCTACACCCGCAGTTTGACGCTAAAATATTAAAAGAAAAAACCAAAATAGCAACAGGTTTAGCAGCATCTCCAGGGGCAGCATGTGGAAAAATTGTTTTCACAGCACAGGATGCAATTAAAAAATCTAAAGAAGGAGAAAAGGTTATTCTTGTTCGTTTAGAAACTTCCCCAGAAGACATAGAAGGAATGGATTTAGCACAAGGAATTTTAACAGTTCGTGGAGGAATGACATCACACGCTGCTGTTGTTGCTCGTGGAATGGGTAAATGTTGTGTTTGTGGATGTGGTGAAATAAAGATAAATGAAAAAGAAAAAACAATGGAAATAGCCGGAAAAACCTACAAAGAAGGCGACTATGTTTCAATAGATGGAAGCACCGGAAATGTTTATGGTGAAGAAATTAAAACTGTTAAAGCTTCTATTACGGGTTATTTTGAAAAGATTATGACTTGGGCAGACGAATTTAGAAGACTTCAAATTAGAACAAATGCCGATACACCAAAAGATGCTCAAACTGCTGTTAGCTTTGGTGCTCAAGGTGTTGGGCTTTGTAGAACAGAACACATGTTTTTTGAAGCAGACAGAATTAAAGCAATGCGTGAAATGATTTTATCTAAAACAAAAGAACAAAGAGAAAAAGCACTAGAAAAACTTCTACCAATGCAACAAAAAGACTTCGAAGGAATTTTTGAAGCACTACAAGGAATGCCTGTTACAATTAGGTTTTTAGACCCACCACTTCACGAATTTGTTCCTCAAGAAGAAAAAGAACAAAAAGAACTAGCTCAAGAATTAGGAATTTCTTTAGAGGACGTTAAAGCAACAGTTAAATCTCTTCATGAATTCAACCCAATGATGGGGCACCGTGGTTGTAGACTTGCTGTAACATACCCTGAAATTGCTGTTATGCAAACCACTGCTGTTATTAAAGCTGCAATAAACGTCCTAAAAAAACACAGCGACTGGGCTATTGTTCCTGAAATTATGATACCTTTAGTTGGTGAATTAAAAGAGCTTCAATATGTTAAATCTGTTGTTGTTAAAACTGCTGATGCTTTAATTAAAGAAGCTTCGGTGAACCTAAAATATAAAGTTGGAACAATGATTGAAATTCCTCGTGCTGCTCTTGTTGCCGACGAAATTGCAAAAGACGCTGAATTTTTCAGTTTTGGAACAAACGATTTAACTCAGATGACATTTGGGTTTAGTAGAGATGATGCTGGAAAATTCTTAGAGAGCTACTACAAAAAATCTATTTATGAACAAGACCCATTTGCAAAACTTGATAAAAACGGGGTATTTAAACTAATTAAAATAGCTGTTGAAGGCGGAAGAAAAACAAGAAAAGATTTAAAAGTTGGAATATGTGGTGAACACGGAGGAGACCCATCTAGTATTCAACTTTGTGAAGAAGCTAAATTAGACTATGTTTCTTGTTCTCCTTTTAGAGTTCCAATTGCAAGGCTTGCTGCTGCTCAAGCTGCTATTGCTGCATCTAAATAACAACTATACTAAAACTAAAAAGTCTGCTAATTTAAAGCAGACTTTATTTTTTTTGATTTGACTTTTTAACTTAGTTTATTTTTATATTTAAATTATTTTTTAACTAAATTTTAATGTTAAACTTATTAACAAAATCTTTTAATTTGAATTTTTATCCTAGTTTAATTTATTTTTATATTTAAATTATTTTTTAACTAAATTTTAATGTTAAACTTATTAACAAAATCTTTTAATTTGAATTTTTATCCTAGTTTAATTTGTTTTTATATTTAAATTATTTTTTAACTATTTTTTAATGTTAAACTTATTAACAAAATCTTTTAATTTGAATTTTTATCCTAGTTTAATTTGTTTTTATATTTAAATTATTTTTTAACTAAATTTTAATGTTAACCTTATTAACAAAATCTTTTAATTTGAATTTTTAACTTAGTTTATTTTTATATTTAA
>CACXZI010000021.1 GCA_902772105.1 Oscillospiraceae bacterium
ACCTGGGAAAATTGGTAGATGCCGCCTCTTTTATTTTTGAGTTTGTTGATGTTTTTGTATCCGCGCTATTAGCTCAGTTGGTAGAGCAACTGACTCTTAATCAGTGGGTCCGGAGTTCGAGTCTCCGATGGCGCACCATTTGTGGCCCGTTGGTCAAGCGGTTAAGACATCGGCCTCTCACGCCGGTAACACGAGTTCAACTCTCGTACGGGTCACCAATTTCTGTGTATTTTATGGTTTTAGTTTGATTTCTATATTGTTAGAAATTTAGTTTTAATTTTTAGAATGCTTGATTTTTGCTTATTTTCTTTATATATCAAAAATTTAAAAAAATGGTTGACTTTTAAAATAATTTGTAGTAAAATCCTTTTGTAGTAATTTTTTCAGATTTTTGTTTTTATTTTTTGCTATTGGTACTTTGAAATTTTTCTTTTAAAATTATATTTTTATTTAATCATTTGGGCCTTTAGCTCAGTTGGTTAGAGCAACCGGCTCATAACCGGTTGGTCCGGGGTTCGAGTCCCTGAAGGCCCACCAAATTTAGTTTTTTTGTATGTGAATGTGCGCATTATGTGTTTTTTGATTTTTGAAATTTTAATATTTTAGTTTTGTAACTATCATCTAAACATTGTGGTTTTTATATAATATTAGGGGTATAGTTTAGTGGTAGAACATCGGTCTCCAAAACCGAATGTGAGGGTTCGATTCCTTCTACCCCTGCCATATTGCTGTTATGGCTCAGTAGGTAGAGCACATCCATGGTAAGGATGAGGTCGTCGGTTCGATCCCGACTAACAGCTCCATTTTGGGGACGTACTCAAGTGGTTATAAGAGGCTGCACTCGAAATGCAGTAGGCTACATTTTGTGGTGCGAGAGTTCGAATCCCTCCGTCCCCGCCACATTTGGTTATTTGATATGTTTTTGAATTATTTTATCAAAGTTTTAATATTGTTATTGTTTATTTAGCGATTGTTTAAATTTTAGGATTTTTTGTGGTATTTTTGTTAAGATTTTGTTATATTAATATGTGATATAAGAGTTATTGGATTATGTAAAGTTAGTTTTGTTCTGATGTAATTTTTTGTATTAATTTTAAAAATATTTATTTTATGAGTAATATTTTTCCTAATTTTGTTCATAATTTTACATTATTTATATGGGAATTATATTGTTTGATGAATTGGTGTTACTTTGGATGTAAATTGATTGATTTTACCTGAGAAATTGCATTAGCGAAGAAATAATGTGGATTTTTTTTTGATTTATCGCGTTTTAGGAACATATTCGGTGACGAGGGTTTTTATTGTTTGCTAATCAGAGTGGTATGTAAGCTTGGTGTAATATAGTTTGATCTTTATTTGTTGTCTCTTTTAGATATTTTAAAGGAGATATTCCTGGTTTGAGAAAAAACTGGGATGGACGTGTATTTGGTGCACACAGTTGATATCGGTAGAATATACGGGTAGCTGTTTGTAAAACAGATAAAAAGTATCTAAGTGTTAAGGCAAATTTAAGAATAATAACATATAATTCTCTTCTTAGGAAAGATCTTTTATAGATCATTAGATTGATAGATTTATAAGTGTTTAGAGTTAATTGATTAGGTGGATTAATCTTTGTTTTCTTGATTTTGTTTATTTACATAGAAAATATAGGGATCATATATTTTTTGGATATAGTAGATAATTTAGTTTAAGATTGAACTATAATAAAAAATTAAATTTATTTTATATTCGATTAATTTTTTATATTTTTAAATTAAATTTTTAGTTTGAATAAAATTTATAGAAAAATATTCTTTTTTATATTATTTTGTTGTACAATGTAAAAGTTATCATTGGAAAATTTTAACAAAATAATTGTGGGGTTGCGTTTGCTGTGTATGAAATCAAGAAAAGTTTTTTAAAATATCCGGTTATATTTTCTTTAATATTTAATAGCTTTTTTATTTTTTTAAGTTATATTTTATCATATATTGTTAGAAATTCTTTGTCAGGCGTTTGGGGGTTGTTTTTTGGTGAGTTACCTAAATTAATAATGGTTTTAGTTTTTATGTCTATTTTAAAGTTAGATTTTTTATTTACTATAAATTTAAAAATGTCAGCTGAAGTTAAGAAAATAGTTATAGTTTTGTTTATTACCTTATTTTTTCTGTTAGCATTTGAATTTTTTTATGTTGTATCTAATGGTGAGAAATTTAGAAATATTCTCTATATTTTTATATTTGTTGCTGCTAAATTTTTTGATGTTTCAAGTGAAGATTTACTACGTAGAGGAATTATTAATAATTTTATAGGCTGTAAATTTGCTAAGAATAATTTTGGTGTTTTAAAAACTTTGGTTTTAAGTGGTTTAATATTTGGGTTTTTAAATATTTTCCATATTTTTAATAGTTTTTCAAAGATAGAAAATGTTTTATTCTATTGTTTTGGAGTTTTTTTAAATGGAATGTTTTTTTCGGTTATCTATTTAAGGACCGGCTCTATCTATATTTCTGTTATTTTTAATTTTATTTTAAGAATATTTTGTGATTTCAATTCAGTTTTTTTAGATAGGAATATTTCGGAAGTTTTTAAAGAACTAACAAGTAAATTTGGTTGTTTTTCTAATATATTTTCTAATTTCATTTCAGCAATTTTTCATTGTTTGTTTATTTTTATTTTGATTTTTATATTTCTTAGAAAAAATGGTTACAACGAGATAATTGAAAATCAAAAGTGTATCAGAGATAATTTGAAGGTATAAATTTTGTGTATTAGTAATTTTTTATATACTACTTTTTTTAGTGTTTACTAATTTTTTTAATAATTATAAAGTATTTTTTGATTTATAATGATAAAATTTAATTTAAATTAAAAATTATTAAAATTTTTTGATATTTGAATTATACTAAAATAATATTTTTAAATTTAATCATACCATAAAAATTGTTATGTTTATTTATTGTTTTTTTGAATTATTTAACAATATCTTTTTTATTATTACTCAAACTATTAATGAATTGATTTTAAAAGTGTTTTAATTTTAACACATACTCCTCCTGATAACTATAAAATATTTTCTAATTCATATCAATAAACATTACTATTATGAATTAGTTTTTTAACATTTATTATCTTATAAGTTTTTTATAAAAATTTTTATTATATAAAATTAATTTTCCTGTTGATTGGAATTTATGTTTTTGTTTTTTAAAATAACATCATGAGCCCCACCTTCAATTATTGAAGTTGAAGAAACAACTGTTAATGCTGCATTTTCTTGAAAAGTTTTAATATCTAAAAATCCGCAGTTACACATTGTGGATTTTATTTTATGTATTGTTTGCGCCACGTTGTTGTTTAAACTGCCTGCATATGGAACATATGAGTCAACCCCTTCTTCAAAGGTTAGTTTTCCTGTTTCATATCTTTGCCAGTTTTTTGCTCTGTTTGAACCTTCTCCCCAATATTCTTTCATATAGTTTCCGTTAATTGTAACTTTGTTTGAAGGGCTTTCGTTAAATCTTGCAAAATATCTACCAAGCATAACAAAATCAGCTCCCATAGCAAGAGATAGTGTTATGTGGTAGTCTTGAACTATTCCTCCATCAGAACAAATTGGGATATATATTCCTGTTTTTTTGAAATATTCATTTCTTTTTTCTGCAACTTCTATTAAAGCAGAAGCTTGGCCTCTTCCTATTCCTTTTGTTTCTCTTGTTATGCATATAGATCCACCACCAATTCCAACCTTAACAAAATCTGCACCACAATTTGCTAAAAATTCAAACCCTTGAGCGCTAACAACATTTCCAGCTCCTATTTTTACTGTATCACCATAGTTTTTTCTAACAAAATCTATTGTGTCTTTTTGCCATTCTGTGAACCCTTCTGAAGAATCTATACACAAAATATCCGCTCCTGCTTCAACTAAAGCAGGGATTCTTTCTTTATAGTCATGAGTGTTAACTCCAGCTCCCACAACATATCTTTTAGAACTATCTAAGAGTTCGTTTGGGTTTTTTTTGTGAGAGTCGTAGTCTTTTCTAAAAACAAAATAACAAAGGTTTTGGTTTTCGTCTATTATTGGGAGTGAATTTAATCTATGTTCCCATAAAACATCGTTTGCTTCTGATAGAGTTATTCCTTTTTTGCAACTTACTATTTTTTCAAAAGGTGTCATGAATTCTTCAACTTTTGTTGAAAGAGGCATCCTGCTTAATCTATAATCTCTTTTTGTTACTATTCCTAAAAGTTTTCCATTTGGCTTTTTGTTGTGTGTAACTGCCATTGTTGAATGAGATGTTGCTTTTTTTAGATTTATTACGTCTTCTAAAGTTGAATCTAATGAAAGATTGCTGTCGCTTGTTACAAACCCCGCTTTAAAATTTTTAACCTTTGAAACCATTTCAGCTTCTTTTTCAATTGGTTGAGAGCAATAAATAAAAGACATTCCGCCTTCACGTGCTAAAGCAATAGCAAGATTATCGTCAGAAACAGCCTGCATTATTGCAGAGACTAGTGGAATATTTAAACAAATTGAAGGGTTTTCTCCTTTTTTAAATTTTGTTATAGGAGTTTTTAAAGAAACATTTTCAGGAATACATTCTTTTGAAGAATAGCCCGGAATTAATAGATATTCACTAAATGTTCTTGAAGGATCTTTATAGAAAAAAGCCATTTTTAATACCTCTTTTAAAGTCATTTAAAATTTAACATTTTGCTGTAATTATATTATTTTATTTTTAATATGTCAAATAAATTAATTAAAAATTAGATTTAAATAAAATTTTGATGTATAATATACTAAAATATTTTTAAACAAATTAAAGAGTTTAAAGAAACAGGAAAAATTTTAAAAGAACCAACTGAAAAAGAAATTTTAGAAATTATGCTAAAACATATAAAAAAGCTTTTTGAATTGGAAGGAGAGGTTGTTGGGGCAAGAAAAGCAAGATCAGCAGCTATTAGATATTTTGGTGGATTTAAAAATGCAGCAAAAAGATGATGTTTTAGAATTGGTTTCTTTTGTTAAAAAACAAATATGTTGATATGGTGGAGATTAAATTGGAATATATAAAAATAGGGGATGTTAAAATAGAAAAAACAGCGGCACTAGCTCCAATGGCTTCTGTTGCAGACACAGCATTAAGGTTAATCTGCAAAGAATTTGGAGCAGCGGTTGTTTATTCTGAAATGGTTTCTGTTAAAGGAATTTGCTACAACAAAGAAAGATCCGAAGGTTTACTTAAAATTAAAGATGAAGAAAGGCCTTTTGCAATTCAAATTTTTGGGGATGACCCTAAATTTTTTGAATTAGCAATGCCAACAGTTTTAGAAAATAAACCAGATTTAATAGATATAAATATGGGGTGCCCTGTAACTAAAGTTGTTAGAAATAATTCTGGTTCTGCTTTGATGAAAAATCCAGAGCTCGCTGAAAAAATTGCTAAAACTGTTGTTTTAAATTCACCTGTTCCTGTAACCGTTAAAATTAGAAAGGGCTTTTATGAAAACGATTCTAATGCTGTTTCTTTTGCTAAAATGTTGCAAGATTGTGGAGTTAGTGCAATTTGTGTTCATGGGAGAACAAAAGAGCAGTTGTTTAGAGGAAAATCTGACTGGGAAATTGTTAAAAAGGTTAAAGAAAATGTTTCTATTCCGGTTATTTTAAGTGGAGATGTTACTTCATTGGAACTACTAGAAAAAGCCTACAAAACAACAAATGTTGATTTGGTTATGATAGGGCGGCAAGCTGCAAAAAAGCCATGGATTTTTAAACAAATTAAAGAGTTTAAAGAAACAGGAAAAATTTTAAAAGAACCAACTGAAAAAGAAATTTTAGAAATTATGCTAAAACATATAAAAAAACTTTTTGAATTGGAAGGAGAGGTTGTTGGGGCAAGAAAAGCAAGATCAGCAGCTATTAGATATTTTGGTGGATTTAAAAATGCAGCAAAAATTAGAGCTAAATGCTCTTTTATTTCTTCTTTTGACGATGTTTTAGAATTGGTTTCTTTTGTTAAAAAACAAATATGTTGATATGATGAAGATTAATTCTAATATATAAAAATAGGGGATGTTAAAATAGAAAAAACAGCAGCACTAGCTATGGTGGCATTAGTTTTAGACACAACATTACGGTTAATTTGAAATGGTTTTGGTTAGATGTGTTAATATTAAAATTTAAAAAAATTTAAAAATTATGTTGAATAAAATTTTAAAATGATGTAGAATATAATTTATGTTGCGATTTTTTGTATTTTTGTTATAAAACATCACTTTAGAATTTTGGAGGGAAAAGAAATGGATTCTAAATTTAAAAGGAAAAGCGTTGCATTAGTAGGGACCGGAATGGTTGGAATGAGCTACGCTTATTCTATGTTGAATTCGCCTGGAATTTGTGACGAACTTCTTTTAATAGATATAAATAAAGAAAAAGCAAAAGGGGAGGCGATGGATTTAAATCATAGTTTGGCTTTTTTAAATGGATCGATGAAAATTCACACCGGAGAATATAAAGACTGCAAAGATATTGATTTAATAACTATTTGTGCTGGAATTCCAAGAAAACCTGGCGACTCTAGGTTAGATCTTTTAAACAAAAACGTTGAAATTTTTAAGTCTATTATAGTTCCTATTATGGAGTCTGGTTTTAATGGAACATTTTTGCTTGCAAGTAACCCTGTTGATGTTATGACATATGTTACACAAAAACTTTCTGGGCTAGATCCAAAAAAAGTTATTGGTAGTGGAACAGCTTTAGATACTGCAAGACTTAGATATTTGTTGGGAGATTGTTTTAAGGTTAGCCCAAGAAGCATTCATGCTCATGTTTTTGGTGAACATGGAGATAGTTCTTTTGTTCCTTGGTCTCAAGCGCATATTGGATCTAAACCAATTGAGGATGTTTGCAAAGAAAACAAAGAATTTCAATCGGTTGATTTAGAAAAAATAGCACAAAATGTTAAGGTTGTTGCTGCTGATGTTATAAAGGCTAAAAAAGCAACCTACTATAGCATTGGTGTTGTTTTGAAAAGAATTACAAAAGCGATTTTGCATGATGAGAATTGCATTTTAGATATATCTGTTATGCCAAATGGTGCATATGGAAAGAATGACTTATATATTGGGCTTCCTGCAATTGTTGGAGGAGATGGAGTTAGCGATATTTTAGAACTTAAACTAAGAGAAGAAGAAAAAGAAAAATTAAAAAACACCTGTGATATCATTGGAGATCTTTGTCATAGTGTTAAACTTTAATATGCTAAAAAATAAAGAAACATTAATATTTTAGATGTTTTTGTTTCTTTGTTTTACATAAATTTAAAAATTTTATTTTAATCTATTGACATAAAAACAGTTTTATTTTATACTATTGTTGTTGAAAGCGTTGCGGGTTTAGCTCATCTGGTAGAGCGCCACCTTGCCAAGGTGGAGGTAGCGAGTTCGAGCCTCGTAACCCGCTCCATTTTTTATAAGGCGACATAGCCAAGTGGTAAGGCATGGGTCTGCAACACCCTGATCACCAGTTCAAATCTGGTTGTCGCCTCCAATTTATAAAATTACGGTGAAGATATATGGAAAACGATAATAGAATGGAAAAAGTTGTTGATCTTTGTAAAAGGAGAGGTTTTGTTTTTCCTGGAAGTGAGATATATGGTGGGCTTTCAAATTCGTGGGATTATGGGCCTTTGGGAGTTGAATTAAAAAACAACATTAAAAAAGCTTGGTGGAAAAAGTTTGTTCAGGAATGTGAATTTAATGTTGGGCTTGATGCTGCAATTTTGATGAACCCTAGTGTTTGGAAGGCTTCAGGGCATTTGGATGGTTTTTCGGATCCTTTAACCGATTGTAAAAGTTGTAAGGCAAGATATAGAGCAGACAAATTAGTTGATGAAGACACAAGAGTTGAAGGAAAAAGTTCTGAAGAAATTTTGGAAATATTCAAAGAAAAAGGTGTTTGTTGCCCAAAGTGTGGATCTAAAGATTTCACCGAAATCCGTAATTTTAATTTGATGTTTAAAACATATCAAGGGGTTGTTGAAGGAAAGAAGAATGAAATATTTTTAAGGCCGGAAACAGCACAAGGTATTTTTGTTAATTTTAAAAATGTTGAAAAAACTATGCGTAGAAAACTTCCTTTTGGGATAGCTCAAATTGGTAAGTCTTTTAGAAATGAAATAACGCCCGGAAACTTTATTTTTAGAACAAGAGAGTTTGAACAGATGGAGCTTGAATTTTTCTGCAAACCAGGGGAAGATATGAAATGGTTTGAGTTTTGGGTTGAAAAATGCAAGAACTTTTTGGTTTCTTTAGGGATTAAAAATGAGTCTATTAGAATTAGAGCACATGAAAAAGAAGAACTTTCGCACTATTCTTTAGCAACCAGCGATATTGAATTTTTGTTTCCTTTTGGTTGGGGAGAACTTTGGGGAGTTGCAGATAGAACAGATTATGATTTAACTTCTCATGAAAACCATAGTAAGAAATCTCTAAAATATTTTGATCCTGTGACGGAAGAGAAATATACTCCTTTTTGTATAGAGCCTTCTTTAGGGGTTGATAGAGCATTTTTAGCTTTTGTTTCGGATGCATATGATGAAGAGAAATTAGAAGATGGTGAAACTAGGGTTGTTTTGAAGTTAAGCCCGGTTTTAGCCCCTTTTAAAGCGGCTGTTTTGCCTTTAACTAAAAAGCTTTCGGATGGGGCAAAAGAACTTTTTAAAAAGCTTTCTTTTGAGTTTGTTGTTGATTATGATGACGCTGGGTCTATTGGAAAAAGATATAGAAGGCAGGATGAAATAGGAACTCCATATTGTATAACGTTTGATTATGAAAGTGTTGAAAATAATACGGTTACAATAAGAGAAAGAGACTCAATGGAGCAAAAAAGAGTTGAAATAAGTTCACTTAATTCTTTTTTAAGAGAAAAGGTTTTGTTTTAGGGTTTTGTAGTTTATTATATGAAAGATGAAGTAGATTTTTTGGTGGGGGATATTTTGTTTATAATTTAAATTATAAAATATTAAGGTTTGTTGAGGGTTTATTGGTTAAAAGAAGTAAAATTTTTTGTTTTAGAAAAATAAAAATATTTAGTAGAAGAAAAATGAAATATTTTTAAGGTTGGAGACACTGTTGGGTATATTTGTTAGTTTTAAAAATGTTGAAGATGCTATGCAAAAAAACTTTCTTTTGGGATAGCGCGGGTTGGTAAATTTTTTAGAAATGAGATAACATCCGGAAACTTTATTTTTAGAACGAGAGAATTTTAATATGTGAATTTTGAATTTTTCTGCAAACCAGTGGAAGATATGAAATTGTTTGAGTTTTGGGTTAGATAAATATATGTGTTTTGTTTTAAAATTTAAAAAGGGGGTTGTGTGATTTAAAAATTAGAAATAGCTATTTGACTTTTCAAAAAACAATTAAAAAAAAGTTGGATAGGGGGTATATTATAAATTTGGAATAAATTTTAGATATTGTATTCTATCTTAAAACGCAAAAAAAATCCCAGTTTAAATAAAAACTGAGATTTCTTTATATTTTGAAACTAATTTATTTTTTTTCAAAATCCGTGCAGTCTACTTGGCCTTCAATTTTTGGATGTTCTTCGTTTGAAGAAATTTTAACACAATCTAAACTGCAGTGTCCTTTCTTATGATTAACACAATTTTCTACGTCACATTTAACGCTTTTGTTTATTTCATCGTTCATCTTTAATTCCTCCTTTTTCTACATATATTAATATTTTCACCTATTTTTCTACCCTTATTCGAGTAATTTTTTACTCAACTGTGACAGATTTTGCAAGATTTCTCGGTTTATCTACATCACATTTTTTAAAAACAGCAATATGATAAGCAAAAAGCTGTAGTGGAATAATTGAATATAAAGGAGAAAATAAATCTATTGTTTTTGGAAGTTTAATGGAATATTCCAAAAGAGAACTATCTATGTTTTTTTCGTCGTTATATATTAAAAGAACATCTGCTCCTCTTGCTATAACTTCTTTTATGTTGCTTATTGTTTTTAGAGAAAGATTTGTTTGGGTTAAAATGGCAACAACTGGGGTTTTTTCTTCAATTAAAGAAATTGGGCCGTGTTTTAATTCTCCTGCTGCATAGGCTTCGCTGTGGATATATGAAAGTTCTTTTAATTTTAAAGAGCCTTCTAATGCTAAACATTGGTCTAGCCCACGCCCTATATAAAACATATTTTTGTTATTATAGAAAATTTTTGCAAGTTCTTTGATTTTGTCGTTTAGTTTTAAAACATCATTAACAACATCTGGAATTTTGTTTAAAAATTTGCAATATTCTTTTAGTTTTTCTTTTTCTATTGTTTTAAAAATTTTTGCAAATTTTAGGGTTAAAAGATATAAACAAGCTAGCTGCACACTATATGCTTTTGTTGAAGCAACAGAAATTTCAGGGCCCGCCCATGTATATAAAACACTGTCGGATTCTCTTGCTATTGAAGAAGAAACAACATTAACAATTGCTAATGTGAAAACGTTTCTTTCTTTTGCTAGCCTTAATGCTGCTAGTGTGTCTGCTGTTTCACCAGATTGAGATATTAAAATAACTAAGTCATCTTTATTTAAAATTGGGTTTTTATATCTAAATTCCGAAGCAACTTCAACTTCAACAGGAATTCTAACTAATTTTTCTAATATATTTTTTCCAACCAAACCGGCGTGCATTGCTGTTCCACACGCTACTATGTGTATTTTTTTTATTTGTTTTATTTTTTCATCTGGAAGGTTTTTAATTTCAAAATCAACATCATCTTCTAAAAGCCTTGTTCTAAAACATTTTTTAATAACCTGCGGTTGTTCAAAAATTTCTTTTAACATAAAGTGCGGAAACCCGTTTTTTTCTGCTGCTTCTATGTCCCAATCTATTGTTAAAATTTTTTTCTCTTTTTCTTTTCCAGAAAAATCAACAATTTTTAGAGAATCTTTTTTTAAAATTGCTATTTCGCCTTTTTCTAAAACTATATATTTTTTTGTGTTTTTTATTATTGCTGGGATGTCTGATGCTAAAAAGTTTTCGTTCTCTCCCACTCCAACGATTAATGGACTATTTTTTCTAGTTCCATAAACTGTATCTTTTATGTCACTAAACAAAATTCCAAGAGAATATGATCCATCAAGTTTTTCTGTTAATTTTTCAATTGCTTTAATTGGATCACCTTCATAATAGTAGTCTAACAACGCTGCAACAACCTCTGTGTCTGTTTGCGTTTTAAAACAATATCCTTTTTCTTTTAAAATTTCTTTTAATTCTTCGTAGTTTTCTATAATTCCGTTATGAACAACTGTTACTTTATTTTGTCTATGTGGGTGTGAATTCAAATCACTTGGTTTTCCGTGAGTTGCCCATCTTGTGTGGCCTATTGCACAGTTGCTTTCTATTTTTTTTGTGCTATTTATATATTTTATTAATTCATCTAATTTTCCACATTTTTTTATTATTTTAACTTCGTCATTTTCAAAAAGTGCTATTCCTGCTGAATCATATCCTCTATATTCTAAATGTTTTAATCCGTCTAAAACATAGTTAACACAATTTTTTTTTCCAACATATCCGACAATTCCACACATGGTAAATCATATTCCTTTCATAAGTTAAGTTTATTTACAATATACATTATTATATTGTTTTTTTTTATGTATGGTTACAAAAATTTCACTTTTGATATTATTTCACATAGAATATTAAATTTCAAGTGTTTATTATTTATATTTGTTAAAATTGTGTAAAAAAATTGCAGCAAATTTAATTGCTGCAAAAAAGTTAACATTATATATCTAATCTATAAAAAGATCATTTCCCTCAACTTCTTCTAGTGCTAATATTGGTGCAATGTAGTGTATTGCAAAAATTAACAATATTACAAAAATAAAAATTAGTTTTAACTTTATTTTCATATTAAAAATCCTTTCACATCTTCATATTTTCAATATATATTTTACCCAAAAATTTATATATTAATTTTCTAAATTTTTCTCAAAAATTAGAATATATTTCAAAATTTTCATTTTTTCTTTAATTTAACTTGACATATTTAAAAATTTACATATAATAAAATTTGTGAGGATTTGTTAGCATATGCTAACTTAAAAATTTAAATATGTTTCTAAATATAAATTAAAGGGGTTGCTAGATATAAAAAATTTAACTAGTGCTAAGATTTTTGAAGCGGTTTTTGTTAAAGAAATTATTGGAGAAAAAGCGGCAAAAAGCAGGTTAATGGAACTTGGAATAACAAAAGGAGTTAAAATCTTTATTAAAAGATATGCACCTTTTGGAAGCCCAATTGAAGTTGTTGTTAGAGGATATAATTTATGTTTAGATAAAAAAAGTGCTGAAAACATTTTAATTTTTTGATGTAAAGAGGAGTTTTTTATGGCTTTTAAAATAGCCTTAATTGGAAATCCTAATTGTGGTAAAACGACAATTTTTAATAAATTAACAGGGTCAAGTCAATATGTTGGAAATTGGCCAGGAGTTACTGTTGAAAAAAAAGAAGGTTTTTTAAAAGGGGATAGAAACTACAAAATTGTTGATTTGCCGGGAATTTATTCGTTAACGCCATACACAGATGAAGAAATTGTTAGTCGTGAATTTTTATTTAAAGAAAAGCCAGATTTAATTTTAAATGTTGTGAGTGGAGTTAACATAGAGCGTAATTTATTTTTAACTTTGCAATTAATAGAAACAAATATTCCTGTTTTTATTGTTGTTAGCATGATGGATAAGGTTAATAAAAGGCATGGAGTTTTAGATTTTTCGAGACTTAAAAAAATGCTTAATTGTGAAATTTTTGAAAATTCTAAAAAAAATTTTAAAGATCTGCCAAATAGAATAAAGGCTAATATTAGTTTATTAAAAGGGAACAATAATGTTGTGAACAATATAAAGTATTGTTTGGAAATAGAAAAATATATTAATAAAATTGAAAATGTTTTGGAAAATGAAAATTTAAAAGAAAATAAAAGATTTTGTTCTGTTAAATTTTTAGAACAAGATGAAAGATTCATAAAAAATTTATTTTTAAAAGAAGATACAGCTAAAAATATAAATAGAATTTTAAAAGAAGCAAAAGAAGAATTTAAAGAGGACACAAAGAGTGAAATAATAAAAAATAGATATGAATTAATAGAAAATATTTCATCTGAATGTTTTAAGAATTTAAAAACAGATTTATATATGTCAGACAAAATAGATTCTGTTGTAACTCATAAATTTTTGTCTATTCCTATATTTTGTTTTATTGAATTTTTTATATATTGTTTTTGTATTAATTTTTTAGGGCGGCCTATGTCTAATTTTTTGGAGAACTTTTTAAAGGAAATTGTTTCGCCTGAAATGAAAAATCTATTAGATGGCATGGAAATTGTTCCTTGGCTTAAAAGTTTAATTTTAGATGGCATACTATCTGGCGTTGGAGTTGTTTTAACATTTGTTCCACAGGTGTTTTTTTTGCTCTTGTTCTTGTCTTTGCTTGAAGATTGTGGATATATGACAAGGGTTGCGTTTATTTTAGATAGATTTCTTTTAAGGTTTGGTTTATGTGGGAAAAGTGTTATTTCTTTTTTGGTTTCTTCTGGATGTGGTGTTAATGGAATTATGGCAACTAAGCCTATTAAAAATGAAAAAAGTAGATTTATAACTATTTTAACTACAACATTTATTCCTTGTAATGCTAAACTGCCTATAATTTTTGTTATATGTTCCTATATTTTTAGAGGAAATTTTTTAACCATTGTTCTAACATATTTTTTGTGTATTATTTCTATTTTTATTTTAGGGCTCATTTTAAAAAAGCAGGACAAAAGTGATAAAGATGAGGCAGATTTTGTTATGGAGCTTTCGCCATATAATATACCAAATTTAAAGAATGCTTTACACTACACATTTTTAAATGTTAAGGCGTTTGTTGTAAAAGCTGGAACTGTTATTTTTTTAACTAGCGTTTTGATTTGGTTTTTTATGAATTTTGGTTTTAGTAAAGGGCAATTTGGATTTGTTTCTCAAGAAAATTCGTTACTATGTTTTTTTGGAAAAATTTTAACTCCCTTTTTTATTCCATTAGGGTTTGGAAATTGGCAGGCTGTTGTTGCAACTTTATCTGGAATTTTTGCAAAAGAAAACCTTGTTAACACATTTGGAGTTATTTTAAAATCAGCGCAAAATAAAAATGATGTTTTGATTTTAAAAGAAGTTTTTAAAGGAGACTTTGCTTCATTTTCTTTTTTGATTTTTAATATGCTTTGTGCCCCATGTTTAGCAGCAATTGCAACAATTTTTAAACAAACAAGAAGTTTTAGGTTTACCTTTAAAATATTGCTGTATCAAACTATTTGTGCATATTTAGTGAGTTTTTTAATATATCAAGTTTTTGGTTTAATATTTTTAGAAGTTTCGTTTAGTTTCTACACAATATTAGCTTTTTTATGTTTGATTTTTGTTTTATATTTGATTTTTTCTCCAAAAAAAAAATAAAAAATTTGTTATTGAAAAGTAGATTATGGTTTAAGAATATTTGGTTTTTCAAAAAAATGGCATAAGAAAGTTAATAAAAAAATGTATTTTTATAATTCAAAAAATAAATAATAAATTTAATTTTAAAAATATTGATTTGTGTGATATGTGCGTTTATATTTTTAATTAAAATATTGTGTTGTTAAAGAATAAATTCTAAAATTATTATTTTAGTATGTTGGAAAAAAGATTTTGTTTTATTTTTGAAAAAATAAATTAGTTTAAAAAAACTTGATATTTATATATTTTTTATATTTGTATAAAAAAAATTGTAGTTTTAGATTTTTATTAAAAAAGGAGGGTTTATGGAAATTATTTTTTCTATTTTAGTTGGTTTAATTTTACTTATTTTAGGATTTTTGGCATTTTTTAAGATTTTTTTATCTAAAAGAAGGTGTGATTTTGTCTGTGAAAGCTGTAGAAAAAATTGTAAAATGAGAAATTTGAAAAAATAAAGTAAAAAAGTTTACAATTTAAATTTTTTATGATAGAATACAAAAAGCGTATTTTAGGCAACTAAATGTGGAGGTGAAAAAATAATGAAAAAAGGAATACACCCTGAATATGGGGAGGCTACAATTAAATGTGCTTGTGGAAAAGTTTTTAAAACAAGATCAACAAAACAAGGGACAATAAATATAGAAATATGTTCTAATTGTCATCCTTTTTTTACTGGAAAACAAAAATTTGTTGATACAGGTGGAAGAGTTGAAAGGTTTAAAAAGCGGTATAAAATATGATTTTTTAGAATTTTAAAATAGGGTAGCTTTAATGGAAGAAGGTTATAAAACAATTTTAACAGCAAAAGAAGTTTTAATTGTTGTTAAAAAGTCCAAATTTATTGGAAATGTTGAATATGTTAAAAATAAAGAAGAGGCAGTTGAATTTTCCACAAAAATAAAGGAAAAATATAAAGATGCGACGCATAATGTTGTTGCGTATATAATAAAAAATGGTGGAATAATGTATTGCACGGATGACAAAGAGCCACATGGAACGGCGGGCAAACCTATTTTAGAAGTTTTGAAAAAAAACAATATTTTTGATGTTTGTGTTGTTGTTACTAGGTATTTTGGCGGAGTTCTTTTGGGAACAGGAGGGCTTTGCTTTTCGTATTCATCTTGTTGTAAAGAAATTTTAAAACAAGCAACTTTTGCAAGATGTTGTTTGTGTGAAATTTTAAAATTGGAATTTTCATACAAAAATTTAAATAAAATAGAAAACATAATTTTAGCATATAATATAACAAAACTAGAAAAAAAATACAATGAGTATGTATATTTTCTGGTTGTTGTTGAAGAAAAAGAATGTTTAAAATTTAAGAATGCTTTAATGGAAGGAACTAACGGAGAAATTAAAATAATATCTGTTAAAAAAGAGTGGGAAAGAATTAAAATTTAATGTATATTTTAAAGAAAAAGATTTTATAAATAGAAAAAAAATACATATTTTACTAGGTTTAAAGGATTGTTTATGGTTAAAATAAGTGAGGAATTCATATTTCGACTAAAAACGATTTGTGATATAACTTCGGTTGTATCAAATTATTTGGAATTAAAATTTTCAGGAAAAAACAAAAAGTGTTGTTGTCCTTTTCATTCAGAAAAAACACCGTCCTTTGTTGTTTTTGAAGAAACAGATAGTTTTTATTGTTTTGGATGTGGAATAGGTGGGGACGTTATAACATTTATTGAAAAGATTGAAAATTTGGAATATATAGAAGCTGTTAAATTTCTTTGCAAAATGGCTGGTGTGCCTTTTCCAGAAGAAGAAGTAGATGATTTAAAAGCAAAGAAAAAAGAAAAGATTTTAAAAATTAATAAATTAGCAGCTAGGTTTTTTTTCGAAAACCTGAAAAAAAGTGAAGGAATACAAGGGCTTAAATATCTTGTTCAAAAAAGAGGAATTAAAAAAAACACCATTATTAAATATGGTCTTGGGGTTGCTTTAAACAGTTGGAACTCTTTAAAAGATCATCTTAAAGATTGTGGTTATACATATGAGGAAATGGAAGAGGCAAATCTTATTGTTAAATCTAAAAATGGTGGATTTTATGATAAATTTAGAAATAGGATTATTTTTCCTATAATAGATTTAAAAGGTGATGTTGTTGGTTTTGGAGGAAGAAGTTTAGATGAAAACTTTGGTCCAAAATATTTAAATTCTTCGGATACTTTAGTTTTTAAAAAGAGTTTTGGAGTTTATTCACTAAATTTTGCAAAGAATAGCATGTTGAATGAATTTCTGCTTTGTGAAGGTTATTTTGATGTTTTAACTCTATATCAAAATGGTTTTGATTCAGCTATTGCAACTCTTGGAACCTCTTTAACAAAAGAACAAGCTCGTCTTTTAAAAAGAAATAAAAAGGATATTGTTTTGGCGTATGATATGGATATGCCAGGGAAAATGGCAGCAAAAAGGGCTTCTTTGGTTTTTGAAGAAATTGGAATAAAGGTTAAAGTATTAAATTTTAACGGAGCTAAAGACCCAGATGAATTCGTTAAAAAATATGGAGTTTTAAAGTTTAAGCTCGCAGTTGAAAATGCAATAACTTATGAAAAACTTCAATTTAAAGCTTTAGATGAAAAATATGACTTAAATGATACAGATCAAAAAAGAAGATATATTGATGAATTTTGTAGAATTATTTCTAGGGAAAAAGATTCTTTAAAAAAAGAGATTGAAATTACAAAAATTTGTCAAAGACTATCTTTAGATAAATTTATTTTGTTAAATCATGTTAGGCATTTAGCAAGTAGACAAAAAAAAATGGCTACTAAAAAATTTAATAAAGATTTAATTTATAATATAAGGAAAAAAAATATTAAAGGTGAGAATCTGCCGATAAAGGTGATTAAGGCACAAGAAGGAGTTTTAAGGTTTTTGTATTACAATCCTGATAGAATTGATTTAGTCAAAAATGTAATTGATGAAAATTTTTTTAATATAAAATGGCATAAAGATCTTTATTGTTTTTTAATTAAGTCTGTAGAACAAAAAAGAAATTTAGATTTATATATATTTCATGAGGTTTTAGATGAAAGTCATTTTGGAGAATTTTCAAGGATAATTAATTCTAACATTTTTAAAGGGAATATTTTATCGGAACTGGACGACTATTTAAAAATTTTAAAAGAATTTAAAGAACAAAAACTAAGTGTTTTAGATATGACACCCAAAGAGCTGGAGGAAAAAAGGCAGGAAAAAGCTAAATTAAAACGTTAATTTTGATTACATTAGGAGGAAAAATTAAAAATGGGAGATAAATTAAAGTTGAAAGATTCTAGAAGAAATACTAAAAAATTTGATGATGTTACCTATGATCAGCAGTATGCATATGAAGAGTTAATTGAAAAGGCAAAACTTTCTGGAAAGCTTAATGTAAAACAGATTGATGAGTTTATTTCTAATTTTAATCTTTCTAGCGAAGAAATTGATGAATTTTATTATAAGTTAAAAGATTTAAATATAGATGTTATCGATGCAGCAAGAGATTTAAAATCTGATGATGAATTTGATGAATCTAGTGAAACGAGTTTAAAGGTTGATTCAAAATTTGTTTTAAGAGATTTAATAGAAAAAGGGAAAAAAGAAAAAAAGTTAAGTAAACAAGAAGTGGCTATAGCTCTGGATGAAATAAAAGCAGATGAAAAACAAGTTGATGATTTTTATTTAAAGATTAGAAAATATAACATAGAACTTGTTGATATTTCAGATGAGATTGTTGAAGTTGATGACGATTTAAAGTTTTCGGTAGACATTGATGATGCGGATGAAACACATGGTGGAATTATTAACCTTTCGGACCCTGTTAAGCTTTATTTAAAAGAGATAGGTAAGGTTCCTTTGCTTTCTCCTGAAGAAGAAATTGCTTTGGCAAAAGCTAAAGCTGATGGAGAATTATATGCCAAAAGAAAACTTTCAGAAGCAAATTTAAGACTGGTTGTTTCTATTGCTAAAAAATATTTAGGAAGAGGTTTGCAGCTTTTAGATTTAATACAAGAGGGAAATTTAGGTCTTATGAAAGCTGTTGAAAAATTTGATTATACTAAAGGATTTAAGTTTTCAACATATGCAACCTGGTGGATTCGCCAAGCAATAACAAGAGCAATTGCGGATCAGGCAAGAACAATTAGAATTCCAGTTCATGTTGTTGAAATTTTAAATAAAGTTAAAAAGGTTTCAAGCCAGCTTCTACATAAGAATGGTTGTGAAGCAAGACCGGAAGAAATTGCAGATATTTTGGAAATTCCTGAACAAAAGGTTAAGGAAGTTTTAAGAGTTTCACAAGACCCTGTTTCTTTAGAAACTCCAGTTGGGGAAGAAGAAGATAGCCACCTTTCAGATTTTATTCCGGATGATGAAGCATCAGCTCCTGCAGATGCAGCGTCGCAAACTCTTTTAAAAGAACAATTAATTGAAGTTTTAAAAACCTTAACTCCAAGGGAAGAAAAAGTTTTAAGGTTAAGGTTTGGATTAGAAGATGGAAGAGCAAGAACGTTAGAAGAAGTTGGAAGAGATTTCGACGTAACAAGAGAAAGAATCAGACAAATTGAAGCAAAAGCTTTGAGAAAATTACGACATCCAAGTAGGTCTAAAAAGTTAAGAGACTTTTTGGAATAGATTTATAAAATATTTTTTGGGGGAAGTTTAATGAATGAATATTTGTTCACATCAGAATCTGTTACATCGGGGCATCCAGACAAAATTTGTGATAGGGTTTCTGATGCTATTTTAGATGAAATTTTAAAAAATGATAAATATGGCCGGGTTGCTTGCGAAAGTGTTTGCACAACCGGCCTTATTATGCTTTTTGGAGAAATAACCACTAGTTGTTATGTAGATATGCCAAAGATTGCAAGAAGGGTTATTAGAGATATTGGATATATAGATTCAAAATATATGTTTGATTTTAATAGTTGTGCTGTTTTGTGTAATATTGATGAGCAGTCAAAAGATATTGCTGGTGGAATTTTTAAGGATGATGAAGAATATTTTGATGCTTTAAAAGCAGGTGATCAGGGAATTGTTTTTGGATTTGCTTGTGATGAAACAAAAGAATTGATGCCAATGCCAATAACTTTTGCTCATAAGTTAGCAAGAAGGCTTGATTTTGTTAGAAAAGAAGGAATTATTGATTATTTAGGGCCAGATGGAAAAACTCAGGTTACTGTTAAATATCAAGACGGAGTTGTTAGAGGAGTTGACACAGTTTTAGTTTCAACGCAGCATTTAGATGGGGTTGATTTAGAAGTTTTGAGAAAAGATGTTATTGAAAATGTTATTTTGCCGGTTATTCCAAAAGAATTAATTGATAAAGATATTAAATTTTTGGTGAACCCTTGTGGAAGGTTTGTTTTGGGCGGACCAGCTGGAGACAGCGGTTTAACAGGAAGAAAACTTATGGTTGACACATTTGGTGGAATGGCAAGACATGGTGGAGGAGCTTTTTCAGGGAAAGATCCAACAAAGGTTGATAGGAGTGGAGCTTATTTTGCAAGATATATAGCAAAAAATATTGTTGCTGCGAATTTAGCAAAAAGATGTGAAGTTCAAATTTCGTATGCAATTGGTGTTGCAGAGCCTGTTTCTATTTTTATTGAAACTTTTGGAACTGGAGTTGTTGATAATTTAATTTTAAAAAAAGCTGTTGAAGAGTTGTTTGATTTTAGACCTGCTGCTATTATTAAAAAATTAGATCTTTTAAAACCAATTTATGAAAAGCTTTCAAATTATGGACATTTTGGAAGAGAAGATTTAGAAGTTTCATGGGAAAAAACAGATATGGCAGTTAAGTTAAAAGAAGCTGTAGAAAATTTTGCTATGAAAAAAGTTTGATAGATTATTTAATTATATTAGTTAATAGTTTAGTTTATGGAATTTGTTTTAAATTTTTTAGTTGTTGGATATTTTAGTTTGTTACAGTGTTTTATTAGTGTTTATTGTTTTTGATAAATGTTTTTAATTTAATTTTAGAATTTTTTTCGTTTAAATAAATGAATTAATAATAATTTTTTTTATGGTTTATAAAAAGTTTATATAAATTATTGATTTTAAAAAAGATTTATTTTTGTGATGAATTTTATTATTTAATTAAAGTTATTAACTAAGTTTTTATAATATATGATTTTTTATTTTAAAATTTTGATTGATTTAAAGAAATTTTTTTATAAATAATTTTAGATCATGTTTTTTAAATTTTATTATTAATATTTATTTAGAAAGGTTTATTATTTAAATTTTTATATTTAGTGTTTTATTGAAAAAGTTTACTTAATATATAAATTATTTAGGGGTAGGTTGTTTTAATTTAATTGTTAGTTTTATATATTTTTTTAGGTTTAAATATTGTGTAAAAAAGATTAATTTTAACATAGGAGATTTATTTTTTTATGTAGAAATATTTAAGAAATATAGTAATTTTTGTTTTATATTAAATTAAAGTTATTAACTAAGTTTTTATGATATATGATTTTTTATTTTAAAATTTTTAAATAAAAAAGGTTTTTAAATAATGGGTTTTATGGTTATTTGCTGTTTAAGATTTTAATAAAATGTTGAATTTAAAATTATGAGTGTTTATTAAATTTTAAATAAATACTTAGTTATAATAAATTTGTTTATTAAATTGGTTTTAAAATTTTTTAGTTATTTTGAATATTTTAGTTTGTTACAGTGTTTTATTAGTGTTTATTGTTTTTGATAAATGTTTTTAATTTAATTTTAGAATTTTTGATTTTAAATAAATGAATTAATAATAATTTTTTTTATGGTTTATAAAAAGTTTATATAAATTATTGATTTTAAAAAAGATTTATTTTTGTGATGAATTTTATTTTTTTGTTATAATTAAGCTATATTTTAATAAAAATATTTAAAATTTAAATGTGATATTTATAAAAGTTTTTATTTTAAATTTATTTTGTTTAATTTAGATATTATTTTAAAAAAACTAAAAATAAAAGATTAAGTTATATAGAAAAATGATTTTTATTTTGTTATATATTAATTATATGATATAGTGAAGTTGTATGCAATAATAAATTTTTTTTAAAATTTAAATTAATTAGTTTTTTTATATAGAGTTTGATATAATATGTTAGGTTAAAAAATAATATTTTTACATAGTTTAGTGTTCGTTTTAATTTTTAAAAGGTTAATAGGCAGGAGAAATAAAATGAAGCTTCTTTTGGTTGATGGTAATAGCATTTTAAATAGAGCTTTTTATGGAGTTAAAGGGCTTGAAACTTCTTTTGGGTTTGCTACAAATGCTATTTTTGGTTTTTATAATACAATAGATAAAATTTTAAAAGAAGATATATACACACATCTAGTTGCTGCTTTTGATTTAAAAGCAAAAACCTTTAGGCATAAAGAATATGAACTGTATAAAGCAAACCGAAAAAAGATGCCACAAGAGCTTTTTTTACAGTTAGAAGAAGTTAAAAAAATGCTTAAGTTTATGGGCTTTAACATATGTGAAGTTGAAGGATATGAAGCTGATGATGTTTTGGGAAGTTTTTGCAAATTATTTAGTGAATATGGAATTAAAAGTGTTGTTGCAACGGGAGATAGAGATAGTTTTCAGCTTATTAATGAAGATGTTGTGGTTCGTCTTTCAACAAATAAAGATGCAATATATTATGATGAACAAAAGATATTTGAAAAATATGGGTTAACCCCTAAAGAATTAATAGAAGTTAAAGCTTTAATGGGAGATGCTTCTGATAATATTCCTGGTGTTAAAGGAATTGGAGAAAAAACAGCACTTAAATTGATTTTGCAAAAAAAATCTGTTGAAGAGGTTTTTAATGATGTTGAAAATCTTGATGTTTCTTTGCGGGTTAAAAATTTGCTCTTGGCTGATGGCGCAAAAGAAATGTGTTTTTTAAGCAAAAAGCTTGGAACAATTGTTTTAGATGTTCCTTTAGAAAAAGACACCGATTTATATTTAAAAAAAGAAATTCAAAAGAAAGAATTAATAGAATTTTTTAAAAAGTTTGAACTAAATAAAATTTTAAATAATTTTTTAAAAGAGAATGGGGAAGAAGAAAAAAAGGTTGTTTTAAATAAATTGAAAATAACAGAAAATTTTGATATATCTAAAGTTTTAAAAAAAATTGAAAAAAAAGAATATTTAGATTTTTATTTAGAAGAAGAACTATTTATTTTTGCTAAAGATGAAATTTTTAAGTTTTCATCAAATTTAAAAAAAGAAGCTTTTTTAAAAATTATATCGGCTAGTGAAAAGAAAAAAAGAACAACAAATTTAAAGCAACTTTATAATTTTTGTTATGAAGAAAATTTAAAGTTAGAAAATGTTTGTTTTTCGTGCGATTTGGCGGCATATCTTTTGGATGTTTTTGAAGAAGATTTTTCAATTTCTAACCTTTCTTTAAAATATTCAAAAAATTACAGTTTGCCAGAAAGTTTTTTAGAGGTTGTTGACGTTTTAGAAGTTGAAATTAAAAATAACAATTTAAATTTTGTTTTAGAAAAAATAGAAATTCCACTTGCTAGGGTTTTGTCTAAAATGGAAAAAAACGGAATTAAAATAAACAAAAAAGAGTTAGATGAATTTGGGGTTTATTTAAAAAACGAGATTGAAAAGTTAAAGGAAGAAATATTTGAAATTGTGGGGGAGAGTTTTAATTTAAATTCAACAAAAGAGTTAGGGTCTATTCTTTTTGAAAAGCTTGGTTTAAAAAAAGGGAAAAAAACAAAAACAGGTTATTCAACCGATATAAATGTTTTAGAAAAACTAACAAAAGAGCATGAAGTTGTTGCAAAAATAATTGATTATCGTGTTAAATCTAAATTAAATTCAACCTATGTTGATGGGCTAAAAAAATTAATTAAAGAGGACGGAAGAATATATTCGCATTTTAATCAAACCAAAACAAAAACAGGAAGAATTAGTTCTTTTAATCCAAATATACAAAATATTCCGGTTAGAACAGAATTAGGAGCAAGAATGAGAAAATTTTTCACGGTTGAAGAAGGGAACATTTTAATTGATGCTGACTATTCTCAAATTGAACTTAGAGTTTTGGCAGCTCTTTCAAAGGATGAAAAAATGATTCAAATTTTTAGGGAGGGTGGAGATATACACAAAAAAACTGCAAAAGAAATTTTTGGAGTGGTTACAAAAGAAACAAGAGAAAGGGCAAAAACTATTAATTTTTCTGTTATTTATGGGGTTAGTGCTTTTTCTTTAGCAAAGGATATTGGGGTTAGCATTAAAAGTGCTAAAGAATATATTGAAAGCTTTTTTAAAGGATATGTTGGGGTTTTTAAATATTTTGAAGAGACTTTAAAATATGCACAAGAAAAAAAAGAAGTTAAAACCTATTTTAATAGAATTCGGAAAATTCCTGAATTATTTTCTAAAAATAAAAATATTTTAGAGTTTGGAAAAAGAGTTGCCAAAAACACTCCAATTCAAGGAACAGCGGCAGATATTATTAAAATTGCGATGGTTAAGGTTTTTAACAAACTAAAAGAAGAAAAAATTGACGCGAAATTAGTTTTGCAGGTTCATGATGAACTTTTAATTGAAGCAAAAGAGGAAGAAAAAGAAAAGGTTATTTTTATTGTGAAAAATGAGATGGAAAATGTTGTTGATTTTGGGGTTCCTTTGGTTTGCAATATTAATGCTAAAAAGACATGGTTTGAAGCAAAGTGTTAAAATTTAATGATTCATATTAAAGTTAAACTGTTTTAAAATGATATGAATTAAAAAGTATTTATTAAAAAATAAGAGCTTTAAATAATTAGAATTAAGATATTAAAATGATAATAAATAAAAATATTTACCAGATATTTAAGTTTTATTATTATTTAACTAAAAAGTTTTTAGATATATTTTTAATTTGTTTTTAGAGATATTTTAAAAGATTTTTTATAAATATATAAAAGTGTTAGTAAATTTAATTAAAATATTTTGGTTATTTTAAAATAAATTAAAATGCTGCTATTAGATATTTTTAATTTATGTATTTTAGTTTTTTTAATTATTTTTTATTTTACAACATTTTAAAAATTTTAGTTAAAATGTAAAAAAGATTTTAATTTTGCGTTATGACAAAAAAATAAAAACAAGGTTGATATAGTAAATTCATATTAATTCTTCTTTTAAGATTAAGGTGATTTAATATGGTTATTTATTTAGATGTTTTGATTATTTTAAATATGTTTGTTGATTATTTTTTGCTACTTAGTTGTTCATTGCTTTTAAAAATTAATGTTAAAAAGAAGAGATTAATATTAGGAGCAGTTGTTGGAAGTTTATTTTCTTTTTTTATTTTGTTTCCAGATTTGAATTTTTTTCTAAATTTAATTTTTAATGTTGTTGGCGGGCTATTTTTGGTTTTTATAACCTTTGGATATAAAAGAAAACAACTTTTTTTGAAAACTGTTTCTATTTTTTTTGCAGAAAATATAATTTTTGCTGGGGTTATGTTTTTTGTTTGGCTTTTTTTTTCGCCACCAGGAATGCTTTGGAAAAATGGAGTTACATATATTACAATTTCACCTTATATTTTAATTTTTGGAAGTTTAACTGCATATATATTAACTTCAACTATTAATTTTTTTCTTTCAAGTAGGGTGGATTCTAAAAAAATATATTTAATTGAGATTGAGTTTAATAAAAAAAAAATTTGCCTAAATGCTCTTTATGATAGTGGAAATTGCTTAACCGAGCCTTTTTCGAAAAAGCCTGTTTGTGTTTGTGAATATGAAAAGTTAGTTGAAATTTTCCCATTAGAATTAGTTAAATTTTTCGATGACTTTTTTAAAAATATAACAGATGTTAAAAATTTTGAATGGAAAAAAAAAATAAAGTTAATTCCTTGTGATACTATTTCTAATTCTTTAGTTTTGCCAGCGTTTTACCCTGAAAATTTTAATGTTTTGTTTAGTGATGGAAATAAAAAGCAGTTTGATTGTTTTGTTGCTGTAACAACAAAAAAAATATCTGACGGTGAATATAACGCAATTATAGGAGATTTTAATTGAAAGGAAGATTTTTTATGTTTTTTTATTTAAAAAATATTTTGGTTAAGGTTTTAATTAAATTAGGTTTTAAAAATGTTGCCTACTATATAAATGGCCCTGTTAAACTTCCTGCTCCTCTTTCAAAAGAAGAAGAAGAAGAAATTTTTAAGAAATTAGAAAATAATGATAGTAATGCAAAAGATATTTTAATAACCCATAATTTAAGGCTTGTTGTTTATATTGCTAAGAGATTTGAATCTAGTGGAGTTGGAGTTGAAGATTTAATTTCTATTGGAACAATTGGTTTAATTAAGGCTTGTAATACATTTTCTCCACAAAAAAATATAAAACTTGCAACCTATGCATCAAGATGTATTGAAAATGAAATATTGATGTATCTTAGAAAAGCAGCAACAAAAAAACATGAAATGTCTATTGATGAACCACTAAAGGTTGATTGGGATGGAAATGAACTTTTGCTTTCGGATATTTTAGGGACTGAAAATGATTGTGTTAACAAAAATGTTGAAGATAAAGCAGAATTAAATGTTGTTTTAAATTTTATTGAAAAATTAGAAGAAAGAGAAAAAGAAATTATGAAGCTTCGTTTTGGTATGTTAGATGGAAAGGAATATACTCAAAAAGAAGTTGCAGATAAAATTGGAATATCTCAGTCATATATTTCAAGACTTGAAAAAAAAATTATCGCAAGGCTTAGAAAAGAAATGCGAAAAAACAAGGTTCGTGGATAGTTGTTTTAAAATTATTAAATATTTTTTAGTAGGTTTAAACTTGTTTAGGTTTAATCCTGCATTTTTTATTTTTAAAAATTTTAAAATTTAATTTAGTTGGAGGTTTCATAACAGAAAATAAGCTATTTTAGTAAAAAATTAAAAAAAATGTTGACTTTTGAAATTTTATGTTTTACAATTAAGCTGTTAGATTCAGGAAATGTTGTTTTGTTTAATTAATTTTGGGCATAATAAATTTAAAATTAATATTATGAGCCCTTGTAGCTTAAAAGTAGAGCGTTGGTGCAATTCAAAGGTGATGGTGCAAATCCATTTTTGGGCAAATTTTAATCCTAAGCGAGGTTATTTTTATGTATGAAGATAAGAAATTAGTTTGTAAAGAATGTGGGAAGGAGTTTGTTTTCACTGCGGGCGAACAGGAATTTTATGCAGAAAAAGGGTTTGAAAATGAACCACAAAGGTGTAAAGAATGTCGCGATGCAAGAAAAAATGCTGCTAGAGCACAAAGAAAATTTTATAGTGCAATATGTGCAACATGTGGTGGAGAAGCACAAGTTCCTTTTGAACCAAAAGAAGGTCAACCAGTTCACTGTAGTGAATGTTATGCAAAAATAAGAGAATCTAAGCAATAATTTAAAATTAGATTTTTATAATAATAAGAGCAGAGTTTTTTCTGTTCTTTTTTAATCTTTGTTTTTTTCTTCATCTATTAGGTTCTTCGAAATTATATATCTTGGTCTTTTTTTTGTTTCTATATAAATTTTGCCTATATATTCTCCTATTATTCCAAGCGATATTAAAATTAAACCTCCAATTGCCCAAATTGAAGATATTATTATTGTCAGGTTTAAAGGAACTTTTTTTAATATTTTTAGGACAACACAACTTCCTGTGATTAAACCTAAGAATAAAAATATAGTGCCTGTTAAAAAAATAAGGTGAAGTAGTTTGGTTGAACAAGAAGTTATTCCATTTATTGCAAAAGATATCATTTTATTTAAAGGATATTTGCTTTTTCCTGCTTTTCTTATGTCTCTGTTATAATAAACACAACATGTTTTAAATCCAAGGTTAGAAATAATTCCTCTCAAAAAAAGGTTGGTTTCTTGAAATTTTTCTAGAGCGTTCATAGCTTTTTTGTTCATTAATCTAAAATCAGCGTGGTTAAATATTGTTTTAGCACCTAAAAAATTCATAAGTTTGTAGAATAATTCTGCTGTTGTTTTTTTAAAAAAACTATCCTTTTTTCTATTTCTTCGAACTCCAAAAACAATGTCATATCCAGCATCAGCGGCTTCAATCATTTCGTCTATTGCGTTGATGTCATCTTGCAAATCGGCATCAATTGAAATTGTTATATCTGCTATTTCATTTGATATTTTTAGGCCTGCTAAAAGAGCATTTTGGTGGCCTTGATTTCTGCTTAGTTTAATTCCTGTTATTATTTTTGATTCTTTGTTTAAAGAGACAATAATTTCCCAAGTTTTATCGGTTGAACCATCGTCAATAAAAAGTATTTTGCTTTTGTTTGAAATTAATTCTTTTTCTATTAAACTTTTTAATTTTTCTTTTAAAATATTTGCACTATAATTTAAAATTTCTTCTTCGTTGTAGCAGGGAACAACTAAATATAATATTTTTTTTGCCATATTAACCTCTTTAAAAAATTTATTTATTAGTAACAAGTTAAGTCTAACATCATTTAAAAATATAGTCAATTTTTTCTTATTTAAAAATTTTAAAATAATATAAAATATATTGTATAAAAATCTTGAAATTTTTTTTTGTTTTTGATATTATTATTGTAAGTGTACGGGATGTTTCATATTTACATAGGATTAGGTATATTTATTTAAGTTTTTAGTGAGTGGGAGGAAGAGATATTGGATAGCACAAAAGACAGGAGAGATTCTTTAGATAGTTCTCTAAATGGTGGTAATAGCAAAAAAGAGTATGCTGTTAATATTAAGGTTATTGGAATAGGTGGAGGTGGAGGAAACGCTGTTAACAGAATGGTTGAATCTGGGATGCAATATGTTAAATTTATTGCAATAAACACAGATGGCCAAATTTTGAAATCTTCAAAAGCAGATGAAACATTATCAATTGGAACAAGAACAACAAGAGGTGATGGTGCTGGTGGAAATCCTGAAATAGGACAAAATGCAGCAGAAGAAAGCAGAGAAGAAATAGCACAAATGTTGCAAAACACTCAGATGTTGTTTATAACAGCTGGAATGGGTGGAGGAACTGGAACTGGTGCTGCTCCTGTTGTTGCTCAAATTGCAAGAGAAATGGGAATTTTAACGATTGGAGTTGTAACAAAGCCTTTCAATTTTGAAGGACTAGTTAGGATGCGTCAAGCAGAACAAGGAATAGCAAAGTTAAGAGAAGCGGTTGATTCCTTAATTGTTGTTCCTAATGAAAATTTAAAGATGTTGGGAGACAAAAAAATAACTTTTGTTAATGCTTTTGAAGCTGCTGATGATGTTTTAAAGCAAGGTGTTAAGAGTATTTCGGAGTTAATTAACACATCAGGATTTATAAATTTAGACTTTGCAGATGTTAAAGCAATAATGAAAGATGCTGGTTATGCACATATGGGAGTTGCAAGTGCACAAGGAAAAGATAAAGCAGTTACAGCGGCAGAAATTGCGATTTCAAGTCCTTTATTAGAAACGTCAATTTCGGGAGCTAAAGGATTGATAATAAATATAACTGCTCCACCATCAATTGAATTTGGAGAAATAGATGCAGCAACGTCTCATATAAGTGGAAGTGTTGATAGTGAAGCAAACATAATATTTGGTGTTGTTTTTGATCAAGAACTACAGGATGAAATTAAAATAACAGTTATTGCAACAGGGTTTGATACTAGCTTTAAAAAATCTGTTAGAAAAACAAACATATCTGAAGCAAAAGGTGGTTATAATAAGAGTGGATATAATAATTCTAATATTTCGTTAGATTCTGCTATGGATGCTTCTAGTTATGATAGTGATGGAGAGGATGGATTAGAAAGTATGCAGGAAGATTTTGATAAAATATTAGATATATTTAAAAACAAAAATTAATTTTTATTGAACGTGATATAAAAAAGGAGATTTATATGTCGGACGAACAGAAATTTGGAAGTTGTGTTTTTGGTGGATTTAAAAAAGATGATGTTTTAAAATATATTGATGGACTTTTGAATGAACATGAGGCTGAGATAGAGGAATTAAAGAAAGAATATGCAGATGAGAATGAAAATATTAAAAGAGAATTAGAAGAAAGAGATAGCTATATTACACAACAAGAAGAAAGAATACAAGAATTAGAAGAAGTAATTGAAGCATATGGTGAAGAAATTTCAGAGGAAGAAAATAAAGATGAAAAATTAAAACAAAATGAGAAAAAAATAGCTGAATTAGAGGAAAATGTAGATAAATTAAAAAAACAATTGCAGGTTTTTGAACAGGATGAGAAAAAAAATGAATATGATATAAAGAGAGCTGAATATATTGCAAGAGAAAAAGTTAACCAAATAGTTAGAAAAGGAAAAGCAAGAGCGGAAATGGAATATAATGAACGGTTGGAAAGATGGAAAAAGGAAAAGGAAATATTGAAAAATAGAGCTTTTGAAGAAGCGTCAAAAATTTTGAATAATGCAGCGGCAAGAGTTTTTAATTTCAATTCACAGGTTAAAGGGGAAATTAAGAATTTTGTTGAATCAGCAAAGCAAGAAGCAGGAAAAATTATTGAATCTGCTAAATGTATTGCAGATAAAATTCTAAAAGAAAGTGCAAAAATAGCATCAAAACAAAGCAAAAGTTTTAATATAACAGAATTTAAGATAGATGAACAATTTAACACAAAAGATTTGGATAGAGAAACTGACGAGGAAGTTTTGAATGCCTTACAAAGACTTAAAGGTTTAGATGTTTTAGAAAAGAATAATACTGGAATGGTTCTTAAAGAAAATGTTTTTAAACGTCATAGAAAAAAACCTTTTGAAAGTTTTAGAAGAAAAAATAGGGAATGAACATGGAGAGAATGTGTGTTTAGTATAGCAATAGATGGCCCAGCAGGAGCAGGAAAAAGTAGTATAGCAAGAGCAGTTTCAAAAAAATTAGGGATTATATATTTAGATACAGGGGCTTTATATAGAGCACTTGGGTATTACTTTTTAGAAAAAAAAATTTCAATTGAAGATTCTTTACAAGTTGAAAATATTATTAATGATTGTGATATAAAACTTTTATATAATGTTGCTAAGGGTCAGCAAATTTTTATTAATGGAAAACGAGTTGATAGGTTTATTAGAAGTAACGAAGTTTCTATGGCAGCTTCTATTATTTCTAAGAATTATGTTGTTAGGCAACATCTTTTAAAAATTCAAAAAGATTTTGCAAAAAAAAGTAGTGTTGTTATGGATGGAAGAGATATTGGAACTGTTATTTTACCTGATGCTAATTTAAAGATTTTTTTAACTGCTTCATTGGAAGTTCGGGCAAAAAGAAGGTTTGAACAATTTTTAAGAAATGGGTATAATATAGAATTTGAAGAAGTTTTAAATGATATAAAAAAACGAGATTTAAATGATAGCAAAAGAAAAATATCACCTTTAAAAATAGCAGATGATGCTGTGGTTATAGATACTAGTAAACTTAGTTTAAAAGAAAGTGTTGAAAAAGTTATTTCTTTAGTCAAAAAAATTGATTTGGAGGAACATTGTTGAGTTTTTACAATTTTGCTAGATTAACATGTTTGTTTTTTTTTAGGTTATATTTTAAAATTGAAGTTAGAGGGGTTGAAAATTTAAATAAAAGTTCTTCTGGTTTGATTTTAATATCTAACCATATGAGTTATTTAGACCCTGTTTTTTTAGGACTTTTTTCAAAAAGAAGACTTTTTTTTATGGCAAAAAAAGAACTTTTTAGAGTTTTTATTTTAAAAAATATAATTACAAAGTTAGGAGCTTTTGCGGTAGATAGAGAAAAAAAAGATTTAAAAGCTGTTGAAAAGGCAATAGAAATAGCAAAAAGAGGAAATGTTGTTGCAATGTTTCCACAAGGAAGGCGCAGTAGAACAGTTAAAACTGATAGGCCAAAAACAGGTTTTTTGCGAATTGCAGTTTCTGCTGGTTGTTCTGTTTTGCCTTGTTCTTTGTTTTATAAAGGATATTTTCCAAGAAGCAGAGTTTATGTTTTTTTTGGAGAAAAGGTTGATATATCAGAAATTTTGAAGGAGAATGGTTTTGAAAAAGAAAATTTAGGACATAAAGAAGTTAGAAAATTAACAAAAGATGTATGGGAAAATGTTTTAGAGCTTTATGAAGAACAAGAAGAAAAAAACAAAAAATAAAGATTTTGAATTTATTTTTAATTTGTTTAATAGGGGTTACAACATTGTTGTTGAAAATAAAAGTAAAGATAAAATGGGTTTATTTTTGCGAAAGTTTTTTGTAGCATTTTAAATTTTTTGATATAGATAAATTTTAAGTTTTTTTATTATTTTGATTAAAATATTATTTAAATAAAATTTTGGTTTTATATTTAGAATTCAGATTATTTATTTTGTTTATATTTAAATGAGTTTTATTAATAAACTGAAAAATTAATTTTTGAATATAATTGTTTTTTTATTGTGCTAGGTGATATTTTTTATTTGTTATAATTTAAATATAAAATAGAATGTTTTTTAATGTAAAAAATTTTAGATTTACAGATTAATGTATTTTTGTTTTGTTTGATATAAAGAAATGGCGTATAATAAATAAGAATTTTAT
>CACXZI010000022.1 GCA_902772105.1 Oscillospiraceae bacterium
TTTTTTGTATATTATTATTAATAATTTCTGTTTTAGTAGATGATGAATTTGTTATTTCTTTTTCTTGGTTATTAAATAAATATTTTTTTCTATATTTTTCAATATATAAATTATTTTTATTCTTTTCGATATTTTTTTCATCAAGTTTTTTTAAATTTTTTTCATTTCCTAATTTTTGTTTTTTTTCAATAATTTCTATTTTTTTCATTTTTTCATGGCTTTCGTTATTTAAATTATTATTGCTAATAAAAGATTCTTTTTTAGTTTTTGATTTAGAGTTGCTGTTATTTAGTAGGTTTTTTATATTTTCTTTTTTATATTTTTCAATTTTCTCATTTGATATACTTTTACTTTCATTGTTCATAATTTTAATAAATTCTTTAGTTATTAAAAACATAATGTATGCATGTTGAGATTTTTGTTCCATTTTTATTTTTTCTTTATATTTATTGTTTTTATAATTTTCAACTATTTTTTTAAGTTCATCCATATACTTTGTTGTTGTATGAAGATATTCACAATCTTTTTTTGTTGTACTATTGTAGTTATTATTATAGTTCACGTATGTTAGAAGAAGTTTTTTGTTTTTATTTTTTTCTAAATTTTCAATTAATAAAGTTTTTAAATCCTCTAGATATGTGCAAAGATTACAATTTACACTTGTTAGAATTTTATTTATTTCATTATTAATTTCTTTTATTTTTTCATTTCTTTCTTCTTCTGTAGTATATTCCGTATATCTTTGTATTTGAGTTTTTATAATATTTTTATTTATTAAATCATTTCTTTTTTGGATAAAATCTTCTATATTTTCTTGAAAGTTTTCAACATTACTAATTAAATAATTATTCAGTATTTCTTGAAGTGCATATTCTGGAATTATTCCTAATTGAAAAGTACAACCTATATGATCCATTTCATCTTTTTTTTTATAGTTTTTTAATTCTTTCTCTACAAATTCTTTTATAGTTACTGTTTCTCTTTGGGAATTTTTTATTTTAATATCACTTTTTAAATTTGTGAAATCAACATTAACAATCGGTTTTTTTTTCGTAGCATTAACATTAAAAATCGGAAAACTTGCAATTATTCCGATTATAATTAGAACTTTTTTTATTTTAATCTTTCTTTCCATACCTCTATAACCCTCCACACAACAAAGTCATTTTTTGACTTGATTTTAACGACATTTTATCATATTTTAGGATAAAATTATAGTTTTAATTTTTGTATGAAAATAACAAATTATGTCTTTTTTTATATTTTGGTATGAATCTTTATTATTTTATGTACATATATGTATATAAATGTAAAACATAGAAAACTAAATTCAAAGTTAATAAAAATAATTTTTTTGATTGTCTTTTATGGATAAATAAAATTTCTTATTTTTGTGATTTAAAATTTTATTATTTAACCTTTTTTAGCAGCTATATAAATTCTTGACGATTTATGATATAATATTAGTAGAATTTAATTTTAGATTTTTGGTTTTACTAATTTTGTATGTTTTTATCATGATTTTTTCCAAAAATTTACAAATAGTTTAACTTTATAATATATATTAAGTAAACAAGAAAGAAGTGATTTAATATGAATAAATTTAAAATTTTAAGAATATTAAGTTTAACAACTGTTTGTTTATTAATAAACAGTGCTTATGTTTTTGCTGCAAAAAATGAAACAGAAAAGAAAAATATAGAAGAATTCCCAGAAAGTGAAGAAAATGTTAAATATTTTGGACAAAAAGTTTCAGAAATAAAAGGAAAAGAGATGCCAATTGAAAATATTGGTGGATTTAATTTTAAACAGGTTGCTAAAAATAATCAAGACGGAATTTTGTTTTTTGAAGACGACAAAAAATTTAATTTTGCAGTTAAATTAAATGAAAAAAAATCTAATAGGTCTTTTAAAGATAATTTTGATTTGAAGATTTTGTTTATTATTCCTATTAAAAATGCAAAAGGAATGCCGCATGCTGTTGAACACATAATAACTAATTATTTAAGGGATATTTCAGGTATGGAAAATGATGTGTGGTTTTCTGCATACACAGGGATGACCCTACCAATTTTTAAAGGTGTAACAGGAAAATATATTAAAAGTGATTTAAAAAATTGTTGTGTTGAATTAATATTTAAAGATGAATTTTTTAAAGATGAAAAAAGATGGGAAGCTTTAGGAAAAGCTTTATTAGGAGATCTATTAAAAGATAAAAATAAAATTAAAGAATATTATAGTGGGGAAGTTTATAGTAAATATAAAGATAAAGAAACTTCTAGAATGTTTGTAGAAATTGAAGGACGAGAAAATACGAAAGACCCAATGGACAAAATGGATAATGATATTAATGAACGATATCTTTTAAATGGGATGTTTAAATATTGGGGAGATTTAAATGAATTAAAAAATATAACGGTTGAAGATTTAGAAAAATGTTATAAAAAATATTTTGTAGATGCTAAACCATTAATAATTTTGAATTGCAAAACAAAGGAAGAGGCGGAAAGAAAAATTTCTCTATTAAATAAATATTACTTAAAAAATAAAGAGAAATCTGAAGTTGCAGAAGATGGGCAATTGGAGTTTGAGCCTGAGAACTACATAGAAAGAAAAGCAACCGATTTAGAGCTTTCTGAATTTTCATATGTGATTCAAGAAAACAAAAGAAAAAATAAAGAAATAGATAATATTGGTAGAATTAAATTTGTTGGAAAAAATGAACTAAATGAAATGGATGATGCAGTTTTAAGTTGCTTAAAAGAAGATTATGTTAAAAATATGGTAGACTACAAAGATTTGGGAGTTGAAGATTTTTTTATCACAACCAGTGGAGGAGGTCTACATATTGAAATTAAAGGAAACAAAAACAAAAAGTTTTCTTTTTCAAAAGAAGAACTACTAAAAGTTGCAGAAGAAGTTAAACAAAAATTATTAGAAAAAATAAAAAAAGATGGAATAAAAAAAGAAGATTTAGATAGGCATATGCTAGCGGCTTTTGCAAGAGGCTGTGAAGATAGGAATATTGGTTATGAAGATATAATTAAAAAAATGGATTATTCTTCAAGAAGATATAAAACTCCTTTTTCTGAAAAATATTTTATAGTAGACAAAAATAATAATTTAATAAAAGGTGTACAAAAAATAATGCCCTTGGTGGAAGACTATTTCATTAAAAATTTCAAAAGAATTTTAGAAGAAATTTTAAAAAACGAACCAAAAATAGAAAATATAGTTAAACCAAAAGGCAGAAGCAATGAAGACAATTTAAAAGAAGCTGATGCATATGAACCAGAACAAACCAAATTACCATTTAAATATAAATTAAACTCAAAAGAAAATGAGCTTAAAAATAATGTTTGTGTGAAATTAACAGAAGAATCTATATATGAAAAAGTGTTACATCCATTAGTTAAAAAAGGGCTTTTATATAAATATCCAGAAGGAAGAAATGCTATTGAAAAATATCCAGAAATGGCCGCACTATCAGAAACAGAAAAAAGAAATTTAGAATTATATTTTAAAGAAGACTTTAAAAAAGATTTAAAGAATTTGGAAAAAGATTTTGATAATGATAAATATTTAAAAAAGTTAAAAGAAAAGTATATAAAAATTATTGAAAAACAAAAACAAAAAATAGCAGATGAGAAAAAGGTTCAAGAAAAAGGACTTAAAAATTTAGAAAAAATCAAATCTGAATTAAATGAAAAATTGAAAAATACTACTGATATATGTTCTGTTATGGATGAAATAGAAAAAAATAGTGTTAAAGGAAATGTTATTGATACGTTATTAGAAAATATAAGAAAAATGGTATTTTTAGCTAAAAAAGAAAATGAAAACTATGAAAAAATGTTTGAGGAAAATATAAAAAAGAATAAGTTTAAAATAAAAAATTGTTATGCTGGCCCTAAAAATAATGATATTAAAAAAATTAGAAATAATATTGAAAAATTGATAGAATTAGAAATAACAAGTTTAAAAAACTTTATGCATTTTGAAGAGATTGTTTTAGGAAAAATAGGGAACTATCAAAAAGAATCTAAAAATATTAGAAATGATGATATATTAAAAATCTTGAAAGAAATTGTGGTTGATGATTATTATAAAGTGAATAGTGAGAAAGAAAAAAATAAAGATAAAAAAAAATTTAAAATAGATTGATTCGATAAATTTTTAAAATTTGTAGACTAATTTTTAATATTAAAATTTCACATTTATATTGACTTTTTTTGTAAGTTATTCTATTATATATTTGCTGAATATTTTATGTAAAAAGGGATTTTTATTATGAGTTGTGGAAAAGAATTACCAGAATTGGTGCAGAGGTATCTTGTTTATATAACTACCATTAAAAACAGATCTCAAAAAACAGCAGATGCGTATGCTATTGATTTGCGTAATTTTTTTAGGTTTTATAAACTAAATAAAAATCTAGTTAAAAAAAATGTGGAATTTTCTAATATTGATATTTCGGATATAGATATAAAAATTATAGAAAAAATAAAACTTTCGGATGTTTATGAATATTTAAATTTTGTTATGAAACAGCACGGCAATTCTGCAAAAGCAAGAGCAAGAAAGGTTAGTTCAATTCGAGGTTTTTTTAAATATCTAACATATAATTTAAATATTTTAAGTGAAAACCCTGTTGAACATTTAGAAATTCCTTCTTTTAAAAAATCTTTGCCAAAATATCTTTCACTTGAAGAAAGCAAAGATTTATTAGAAACTAAATCTAGTTGTGTTTCTTCAACAAAGTTTAGAGATTATTGTATTTTAACACTATTTTTGAATTGTGGTATGCGTGTTTCTGAACTTTGTAATATAAGTTTTAAAGATATAAAGCTAAAGGAAGGTACATTAAGGCTTTTAGGAAAAGGAAACAAAGAACGGTTAGTATACATAAATCCAGCTTGTGTTAATGCAATAGAAGATTATATTAATAAAGAAAGAAAAAATTTAAAGAAAATAGTAGATAAGGATGCGCTTTTTTTAGCAAGTAGAACAGGAAAAAGGCTTGGTGTTCGACAAACCCAAAAAATTGTTGAGATGGCCTTAAATGATGCGGGTTTTTTTGGAATGGGATATTCACCACATAAATTAAGGCACACAGCAGCAACTTTATTATATCAACATGGCAAGGTTGACATCTTAGTTTTAAAAGAACTGTTAGGTCATGCAAATGTTGGAACAACTGAAATATACACTCATGTTTCAAATAAGATGTTGAGAAATGCTGTTTACCAAAATCCGTTATCTAAAGAAAAAATGAAGCATTAGGCAATATATAACGATTGATGGATTTTTGATTAGTTTTTGGGTAAGATTTTTTTGTTTGTTAAGTTAAATTATGGTATGATATAGAAAAAAATGGAAAAAATTTGGCAGAAGAAAAAAATAATCTATATAGAAAAATACAATTAACAAACATGGTAAAAAATATGTTGAAGTGCACGAAAAAATAAAAGTGTTTAAAAAAGTATTTTCAATTTGCATTTTTTTATTATTTAATTTTATAAAAATAATTATTTTAATATGTATTTAAAAAATTACACTATAAAAGCATAGAAAAAATTTTATGTTTAGTTGTTATCCAAATCTAATTTTAAATAATAGTTAATAATAAAGAATAAATGTTAGCTAAATAGGTTTTCTAATATATGTTACTTCGCTAAATAAAAATTTAGCGAAGTATAGGGGATGGAAATCTATTTATTTAATATTTTTTTATTTTAAATTGTTTTTTTAATTTTTTAATATCTATTTGTTTCTTTTAATTTAAAAGAATTGAATAAGTTTCTATATTAAGTAATGTAAATAAAAAAAATCAAAAAAGAAATATTTAAAAAAATTTAAAGTTAGAAATAATATATAATAACCAAACAAAATATTTAAAAATAAAAAGTGCTTTATTTTTTCGCAATTGTTTTATAATAAAAAATTTTATTATCAATAAGTATATTAGGAAGTTTTGGAATTTTATATAATATAGTAGATCTAATTGAAATATTTCACAATAAAGAAAAAAATGAAAAAAATAATGAAGATGAGTTGTTTTTTCAGATCTTAATTCAGGAAAGAAAATAAGTTTTAATGAATTTAAATAAGGATATTTTATGGTCAGAAAATAAATTAAGAAAACTTTTTGGAATTAATTTTGAATAATTATATTAACTATTAATTATTCAATACATATACTTTTTATTTACAAAATTTATTTCTTATATGCAAAATATACTTGAGAAATATTAAAAAATTATTTTTAATATATAATATATATAAAATAAAATTCTGTACCACTAAAATGTGGTATGGAAGTAAAATGTGGTATGGAAGTTTTTATTTTATATTTGGGTTAAAATGTCACTTTATAGAAGAAATAAAAAAAAGTAGTTTTATAGAAGTTTCATTATAACAACATATTTAATGATTTATGTAATATACAATAATTGAGGGTGTATGAATGGGGAAAAAGAATTATAATAATTTACACTAGAAAAAATTGGTGTGAATTATTTTTCTATTAAATTTTGTTTTTTTTGACAAGTATGATATAATATTGTTGTATATTATAAAAATTATAAGAGGAGTGAATAGATATATGGATGCAGATAAGAATGAAAAAAAATTAAATAGAGGATTAAAATCAAGGCATATACAGATGATAGCAATTGGAGGATCTGTTGGAGTTGGTCTTTTTTTGTATTCGGCAAAAACAATTCAACTAACCGGTCCATCAGTTCTGTTAAATTATGGAATAATTGGATTTTTAATATATTTTATATTAAGATCTTTAGGTGAAATGGCAGTTGAAAATCCTATTTCTGGTTCTTTTAGTGCATATGCTAATAAATATTTAAGTCCTGTTTTTGGCTATATAACAGGATGGAGTTATTGGTTTTTGTGGGTTTTTGCAGTGATGGCAGAAATAACAGCAATTGGGATGTATATGAATCACTGGGTTTCAAAAGAGAAGGTTCCTGGTTGGGTTTGGGCACTGGCTGCTTTAATTTTAATAACAATAATTAATTTAACAAATGTTAAGCTTTTTGGAGAACTTGAATTTTGGTTTGCAATAATTAAAGTTGTCACAATAATAGCTTTAATTATTGTTGGTTTTGTTTTAATTATAGTGGCGCTAATAAACAGTAATCAAAGTATTAGTATCTCTAATTTATGGAATTTTGGAGGATTTTTTCCAAAAGGTTTTAAAGCATTTATAATGACATTAGGCCCTGTTACAGTTTCTTTTATTGGAGTTGAATCAATTGGTTTAACAGCAGGAGAAACAAAAGACCCTGAAAAAACTCTTCCTTCAGCAATAAATAAGGTTATTTTTAGAGTTTGTCTTTTTTATATTGGTTCGTTATTTATTATTATGGTTTTATTTCCTTGGAATAATATGGATCCTGAAAAAAGTCCATTTGTTTTGGCTTTTGAAAAGGTTGGGTTGAAATTTGCTGGTATTATAATCAATTTCGTTGTTTTAACTGCTTCGGTTTCTGCATGTAATAGTGGAATATTTAGTTCTAGTAGAATGTCTTTGAATTTGCAAGAACAAGGTTTTGCACCAAAAATATTAGGAAAGCTAAATAAAAAAAGTATACCAGTTATCTCTGTTTTGTTTTCAACATTTTTTATGTTTTTTGGTGTTTTGTTATTTAAAAAATTTCCACATGATGCTTTCCCTTTAGTTTGTAATATATGTGCAATAACGGGTATTTTTATTTGGGGTATAATTTTAGTTACGCAAATTTGTTTTAGAAAAAAGTTAACTGCAGAACAAATAGGAAAATTAAAATATAAATCTGCTTTATTCCCCTATTCAAATTATGCTTGCCTTTTATTTTTAGGGTTTATTTTGGTTCTTTGTGCTTTAAATGAAAATTTTAGAGTTGCAGTTTTAATAGTTCCAGTTTGGATTTTAATTTTATTTACGTCTTATTTTATACAAAAAAAAGTAAAAGAAAAAGTAAGCTAAAATTAATCTTTAACTTTTAATTTTCTTCCCTTTAGTTTTTTTTTAGAAAAATCTTTAACGTTAACTTGTTTTGTTCTTTCAATTGCCAAAGCTTCATCTGGAACATCTTTAGTTATTGTAGATCCGGCTCCTGTGTAGGAATTTTTCCCTACTTTTACAGGGGCCACTAAGTTTGTGTTGCAACCTAAAAACGCTCCGTCAGAAATATTGCATCTATTTTTGTTCACTCCATCATAGTTTATTGTAACAACACCACATCCAAAGTTAACATTTTTTCCAACATCACTGTCTCCAACATATGTTAAATGTGAAATAGATGTTCCAGCGCCGATATTAGAATTTTTAACTTCAACAAAGTCTCCTATCTTAACATGATGGGAGATTTTGCTATTTGGTCGTATATGTGAAAATGGGCCTATTGTTGTGAAATCTTCAACTATACTATCATAAATTTGACTAGAATTAATAGTGCAACCCTTCCCTATTTCACTATCTTTTATTAAACTATTAGGCCCTATTATAGAGTTTTCTCTAATTTTTGTTTTTCCTAAAATAATGCTTCCTGGAAAAATTTTTGTGTTTTTTCCTATAATAACATCTGGAGAAATTAAAACTCCCTCTTTAGAAACAAATTCAACTCCATCTTCAATTAATTTTTCGATAACTTTTTCTTTTGCTATTTCGTTTATTTTTAAAAGTTCAAATTTATCATTAACACCAAGAATAACTTCACTTTTTTTTGAAATATAGCAACTAACTTTTTTATTATTTTTAATTAAAATATGAATAGCATCTGTTAAATAATATTCATTTTGATTATTATTAGATTCTATTTTGTCTAAAACGTTAATTAGCTCTTTAACTTTAAACCAATATGCACCAGAATTAACTTCGGTTATTTTTAGCTCTTCTTTTGTTGCATCTTTTTTTTCAACTATTTTAACTATTTCGTTTTCTTTGTTTCTAACTATTCTTCCCAAATTTTTTGGTTTTAAAATTTTAGTTGAAATTATTGTTGCAGAAGAAGAATTTTTTTTATGTAGTTTAAAAGATTCTAAAATAGTTTTTTTATCAAGCAAAGGAGAATCTGAACAGCAAACAAAAACATCTTTGTTTTCATTTTCTTTTAAAAAATTCATTGCAGATTTTATGGCATCAGCAGTTCCTTTTTGTTCCTTTTGAAATGTAAAACAAGCTCTATTTTTAACATGATCTTTAACCATATTTGCTTTATTTCCAACAACAACACACTTTTTTTTTATATTAGATTCCTCACAAACATCTAAAATCCAATCTATCATGGGTTTTTCTAAAACTTTACATAAAGCTTTTGCAGTGTCACATTTCATTCGTTTTCCCTCTCCTGCTGCTAATATTATTGCACATATTTTTTCCACAAAAACTCCCCCTGTGATTTTTAATAATATTTAATTATATGATATTTATTTTAATTTTATAAAAAGTTCATCACAAAGAAAAACGTATGCCCTTTTAGCATACGAAAATGAAATATTTTGGTGCCGTTGGCCGGACTTGAACCGGCACGATGTTTAACCATCAAAGGATTTTAAGTCCTTCGTGTCTGCCTATTCCACCACAACGGCAAACTATGTTTCTTTAAAACTAACTTTATTTTACAATATCTTTTTTATAATGTCAATATAATTTATTATTTTTTTAAAAATTTATTTAAATATTATAGATTAGTTAGTTTAAAGAAATAAAAAGTAAAAATATTTGTTATAAATTTTTTTTAAAATTTAAAAAAAAGCAAAAAAAATATTTCACACTCAATTTAAATATTTGAGTATGAAATATTTATATTCTTTATTTTCTTTATTTAACTAAATTATCTGTTTCTTCGTTATTGTATAAATTGCTTGTTGTACTTGAATAACTTTCATCATTATTTTTTCTCGTTCTTCTTCCATAACGGGATGAGTAACCATAATTGTTGCTACTCCAGTTATTATAATCGTTATCATTTGTTGTTGTATCGTTATAATTTGAACTTGTGTTTGTGTTATATATATCATTGTTTGTATTAGTATTATTTGTATAATCATTATTATTTGTATAATCATTGTTTAAACTAGTTGTGTTATACCTACTATTATAATAGTTATTATAACCATAGTTTCTACCATTATTATAATCACTAGTGCTGTTGTAATTTTGTCTTCTTGTTGAACTATAACTGTTATCATAGTTATTATTATAATCTGTGTTGGTGTTATCATTATTTAATGTTGATGTGGTGTAGTCTTCAGTTGTGGTTCCGTAATTAGTATTTGTTGTTGTTGCGCTTGCCATAATTGCTGCATAAACTCCCAATAAACCTACTAATGCTATTTTTATAAAATTTTTTCTTTTCATAATTTTTTTCTCCTTTTATATAATTGTTTTTTTCAAGAAAATATCGTGAATATATTAATATTATTTGAAATTTTTGCTATTATATAACAAGAAAATTTTATATTATATTTCTAAATATTTCTCATTTTTTTACAAAAAAAGGAACATGAAATAAAACTTTATTTTTTGTTTACAAGATCAAAGTCTTCGACTGTAATATTTTTTAATATTTCTTTAATTTCACCTGTTTTTATTATTTTTGATTCGTTAATTTGTTTTTGGTTTTTTGTTTTTAATAATTCTATATATTTTAATAAATTCTGTTCTAAATTTATTTCTTTATTAAATAAATTTCTATATTTTTCATTTGTTTTTTTATCTAATTTTTCATTATCTTGAATATCCTTACGTATTTTAGGAAATTCATTTGTTATAATATCGTTTAAATTTTTTATAATTTCTTCTACTTTTTCGTAATCTTTCTTTTCTAATTTAACTACCGATATTATTTCACATAATAATGCATTAATTTTAATTTTTTCTGTTGTTATATCAATAATTTTATCTATTTTTTTAACATTTAAATTTTTGTCTTTTAATATTTCTTTTAAAGAACTAATTGATGCTTTGGTTTCTTTTTCTATTGTTTCTAAGTTTTTTTGTTCTTTTTTAGCCACTTTTTCGTAAAGTTCAATTTTATTTTTTATGTATGAATCGTCTAATTTTAAATTTTTTAATAACTTTTTAAAATCTTTTTTAAAGAAGTTTCTAAAAATTTCTATTTCTGAGTTAAATAAACCATGCATATGATCATTTAAAATATTGCTACCAACAATTGCTACATATATTAATCCTTTATCAGATAAATTTTCTGTTAAAAATTCTACTATTATTTCTTCTGCTATTATTGCTTTTGCAACGTTTTTTGAATTTATTTTATATGGAAGTTTTATTTGTTTAAAATTTTCAGCTTTTTTCTCATCAAAATTTTCTTTAGATTTTTCATATACCCTAATTTTTATTGGATTTTTTTCTAGACTATTTTTAATTATATTAGAACAATTTTTTTCGAAATATTCTATATATTTTTTATAGTTATTTAAAATTCTGCCATCTTCATCTAATGTGAAATATTTTTTAGAAAAAGGAGTTTTATATTTAGCTAAAGATTTTAATATTTTTCTATATATAATACTAATATTATATTCTCTTTTTTTTATTTGTTCTTCAATTGTTTTTTCTCTTCCTTGTTTTTCAATATCATCTAAGGTTATTTTATTTTTATTTATATAATTAATTATATCTTTTTCTATTTTTTTCAGATTACTTTCCAAAGTTTTTCTTTCGAAAAGTTTTCTATCATCTCCATATATTTTAAGAACAAGTCTATCGTTTTCATCATTGCTAAATGTTATATTTTTAAAACCATATTTTTTTATATCAACTGCTTTTTTTAAAAATTTTTCTATGTCTAAAAAAGAAAAACACCAATCTTTTAAATCATTAAAATCTTTTAATTCATATTCTGCTTCTAAAACATAATTCGACATTTTTTCTATTTTTTTGTTATTATTTGTCTTTGAATATTTAAAAAAATAATTATTCATTTCTTTTGGAAGTTTTATTTTTTTAAAATAATCAAATATTTTATTTTTTTCTGCTTCTGGAATATTGAAATTTTCTTTTTTATCATAATAATATTTTTTAAATAGATGAATCACTCTTTTTGCTTCTTTTAAATCACTAAACTTTAAAAATAAACATGGTATATTATTTACTATATATTTAAAATAAAAATCTTTAAGCTCTTTAAATGTTAATTTCTTCGTTTCTTCATATAATCCTGCTGCATCATATCTTTCATCCTGCGTTATTGAAATTGCTTTATTAAATAAACCTTCTGAATCTTTTGGATTTTCTCTATTTAATAATTCATGTAATATTCTAGAAAAAACTTTTCCTCCAAATATATTTTTTATTTCTCTTTTAAATATTTCAAAATTATCTATTAAAAATTCTGCTTTTCCTAAAAACATATCAACAAATTTTTTAAATTCTTTTTCAAAACCTTCTTTAAGCAATTCTTTACTAAAATTAAATTGAATTATTGCTGTTCTGTCTAATAAATTACATGTGTATGCATTGTTGCGACCAAACTCATTATTAAAAGAAATTCCAATAGAAAACCATTTATTTTTTTTATTTTTTTTAGAACCAATAAAATTACTAAATAACAAATGTTCAACTGCATGTGGTTTCCCTTTCTTATCTTCAACAGGTGTTATGAAATCAATATGCCCTTCTAAACTATCACCTTTCGTTAAAATAATATTATATTTTTCATTATAATATATAGGTTCATTTGTTTCAGAGTTAATACAAATTCCTTTAAATTTTAATCCTTCAATTTCCAAATCGTTAATTTCTTTAGCATCTTCATTTTCTTTTTGTTTTGAATCATCTTCTGTTTCTTTTGCTGTTTCTGTTTCTAATTTATATTCTGGTTTTATTTCATCTTTTGCTGATTCTTTTTGATTAGTTTTTTTATTATAATCTTCCTTAAACTGTTTTTTATTCTTAACAGATATATCTTCTTTCGACCTTTTTTGTTCTAAAACAGCGTCTTTTTGTTGTTGAATAATTTTTATATTTTCATTTTCTTGTGTTTTTGTTTTATATTTTCCTTTTGCAAAAACAGCAGTATTTGCTAACATTGTAGCTGTTGTGGAAACATATATTATTTTTAAAATTTTAAATTTGCTCATATATTGTAATATTTCCTTTCTTTTAACCGATATGATTTTTAATACATTTATTTATATTTTTATTTTTTCATGAATGTTTAATTTAAAATTCTATTATTATTCAATTGTTTATATAAAACTGATTATTTTATTTAATATTTAATTAAAAATTTTATTATGTTATATAATATTGTTGTTATATCATAAAAATTTTGTAAAAAATAAAATTTATATGTAAATTATAAATTAAATATTTATTTTTTAACAAAAGATTATTTTCTATTTTTAGTGTCTATTTTATTATAATAAAATTAAAAATGTTTTTCAATTTGTTCTTTAAATTTAGATATATAGATTTCAAAATTTATAATATATTACAAAATATTACAAAATTGTTATAAAGTTTTATATAATATATTTTAAAGTATTATTTTTGTTTATATTTCATTTGGAATTTTTAAATATTTAATATAATTTAAAAAAACACTCTAAAAATAAATTACATTTAGAGTGTTTTAAATTTTAATATGTTCTACATCAATTCTTTTTTAATTTTTTTCTTTTTTAATAATATTATTTTTTATTTTTTTGTTTTTAAATTTATTTTCTTGTTCTTTATTAAATTTGTCAAAATTATAAATTTTAAGTTTATTTATTTTTTCTTTAGCTCCTTCTCTAATTGTTTTAACACTATCTTTCTTATTAAATATCTTTTCCATAGTTTCTAATTTTTTAATTCCATCTATTTGAATTTTTAAACTATATTCTAAATCTTTGATAGTTTTTCTCAAAATCTTTTGATATTCTTTTGTTGTTTGTTTATCATATTTTTTAGCATTATTTTTTAATCTTCTTTCTAAGTTCTTTTCCCATTCTTGCAATTTTAAAATATTTTTTCTTAATTTTTTTTCTTTTTTTAATGTTTTTTCATATTCTTCTTTAGGATATTTTAATAATACGCTAGCTTCTAAAAATGGTTTTATATTTGATTTATTGTGTTCTGCTATTTTTTTTATTTCTTTTATATATATTTCTTTTTTGTTTAATAGACTTTTTAAATCTTCTATGTGGTTTTTATATGGAGTTATTGATTTTTCTAAATTAGTTTTAGCAATTTTTATAATATCTTTAAACGAATTAATTTTTAAATCTAATAAATTATCTAAAGATTTATTTTTTAACTTTTTATTTAATTCATCTAAATGTTTTTTAAAATCTTTATCAAAAAAGTTTTTTATATTTTTTCTTTCTAAATCGCATAAATCTCGCATAAATAAATTCAAAAAGCTAGATTGATGGAAACTTTCATAGGTAAGACCTTTATCTTCTATGAAAGGAATGAATATATAATCTGCTAAAATTTCTTCACAAAGCATAATTTCTGGAATTTCTTTTATAAAATTTTCAGAATTTTTTAATGGAAATTCATAAGGTAGATATGTAGTGTTATTGTTAAATTTAAAATCTTTTTCTACATCATAATTTCCTTCTTTTTCTTCAAACACTTGTATTAATTTTATTTTTTCTTTCAATAATTTTTTTAAAATTCTTGCACAATGTTTTTTAATATATTCTTCAAAATTATCAAAATTATTTTCAAGTTTTCCTTCTTTGTTTAGTTTAAATAATTTTCTTGAAAATGGTGTTTTTTCAAGAAAATAAGATCTTGTTATATTTTTAGCAATATCACCGGGTATGTAATTATATTCTTTAGTTCTTTTTTTTAATTTTTTTAATATTTCTTTATCTATATCTTTTTTAAAATCTATTCCTTTTTCTTCTATATTTTTAATAATGTCTTTTTTAATAGAATTCAAAATTTCTTTAATATTTTTTTCTTCAAAATTATTTTTATTATCGCTAAAAATATCTAAGAAAAACCCATCTTCATCTCTTCCGTTAACTATCTTTTTAAAACCATATTTTTTTAAATCTATTCTTCTTTCAAAAAAATCATCTTTTAAACATATTAAAACAAATTTATCTAATAAATTGAAATCATAAACATCTTTAGATATTACTGCTTTTTGTTTTGTTTTTTCAATTTTTTTGTTTCCTTCTTCTCCTGTTGTGAATTCAAAATATCCTGTTTCTTTAGATGTTTCTGGACTAATTGGAAATTTTATATAGTCACCTTTAAATTTATCTTCTCCTTTTTCTGGGATATTACATTTTTTCTTCTTATCTAATAAATTTTCTTTAAACATAGCTAAAGGTTTTTTAATTTCATTATAGTTATCACCATATAAAAATAATATTGGTGTACCATTACTAATATATTTTTCATAAAAATCTTTAACATCTTTGAATTTAGTATCAATCATTTTTTCATATATTCCACCAGTATCGTATTTTAATTTTGACTCTTGTTCCATTTCCTCTTTATTAATTTTTTGAATGGTTCCTTCTTCTTTTGAATGTTTTAAATTTTTATACATTTCCATTAAAACACGGCCACATATCTCTCCATAATATTTATTTTTAACTTCCCTTTTAAAAAGTTTATTTCCATCTCTCATAAAAGTTGGGTTGCCAAGAAATTGTTTACAAAAATTTTTGAAATTTTCTTGATCTTCAAATAATTCTTTTGCAAATAGAAAAGTCATAACTCCAAGATTATTTCTTATGTCAATTGTGCCTGTGAGAGCGTTAGAATAGTTTTTAGCTTTATTATTATTATAATCACTATAAAATGTGAAAATTCTACCATTTTTTCTATTTTTTTCTCGATTTTCAATTTTATGAAAAACCAAGAGATGTTCCAATTTATGTGCAGGTGCTTCATCAGAATCAATAGAAAACCAATATTCTAAATTTCCTGCTGTTTTGCTTTCAACAGGAATATCTTCTTTTCCAGTTATTAAAAAAATTATACATCCATTATATATGCTAAAATCTAGTCTTAATTTATATTTATCTGTTAGAACTCTCATAAAATCAATTCCACAAATATTTGTTTTTTTGCCTTTCAAAATTTGCACTTTTTTATTTTCATTTTCTTTAAAATTTGAATCATTTTCTGTTTCTGCTGCTGTTTCTGCTTCTGAATAATATTCTGTTTTTGATTCATCTTTTTCTGACTTTTTTTGATTATTTTTTTCAGATTTTGAATCATCTTCTGTTTCTGCTGCTGTTTCTGGTTCCAATTCATAATCTATTTTTGATTTATTTTTTACTGATTTTTTTTGATTAGTTTTTTTATTTTCATCTTCTTTAAACTGTTTTTTATTTTTAACAGATTTATCTTTTTTTGACTTTTTTTGTTCTACAATAGCATCTTTTTGTTGTTGAACAACTTTTATACCTTCATTTTCTTGTATTTTTGTTTTATATTTTCCCTTTGCAAAAATAGCAACATTTGTAAATAATGTAGCTGTTGTAGTAACGCATAATATTCTTAAAATTTTAAATTTGCTCATATTTTAAAACTCCTTGTAGTTGAATTTACATAATTTTTAATATCTACATTATATCACAAATTATGATAAATTCATATAGAAAAAATTGCTCATATTTTAACAAAACAAGTTATAACCTCCTTTATTTTGTAAGTATTTCAACTGGAATTTTTATGCTTTTTATGGCATTGTTTAGGTCATCTAATGTTATATTTTCAACTGATTTTAAATCTTCTTCAATTTCTTTAACTTTTTTGTCGTGTTCGTTTAGTGAATCTAACATTTGTTTTTTCACTTCCTCTGTGCAATATTCTAGGCTTATTTTAGATTCAAATTCTTTTTGCTGTTTTTCATAAGATTTTATTTGTTCTTCTACGTTTTTCTTTTCTTCTTCACTTATGTTGGCATTTTTTAATTTTTCGTTATGTCTTTGAATTGAACTTTTTAGGGTTTTTATTTGTTCTTCATTTGTTTCTTTTTTAACCAATGCTAATTCTTTAATTTTTTTATCATTATTTAAAATTCTTCTATCTTTTTCGGCTAAACGTTTTCTATATTCTAAATCTTCTTTTATACTAAACGTTAATTTTTCTTTTTCTTTATCTAATTCTTCTTGCGTTGGAACATAATTTTTTAATCCTTCTGGTAGTTCTTTAGTTAAATAATCTCTTATTTCTTTTATAAATTCTTCATTTTCAACAACCTTAAAAGCATCTACTTCTATTTTTAAAAATTCTTTTTTATTGTATGCTGGCATGCAGGATATTCTTTCTATTGGAACGTGGTTTTTTCCATTAATATTTGGAATTAAAAATTTATTCATTACTATTTCAGAAACAATATTTCTCAAAACATCATACTTAACATTAATAGGAACATCTAAAGAACATTGTGATTCATCTGGATATTTTGGAATTTCTTCTTTTTGTTCTTTTTCATAAGCAAAATCAATATATTTTGCAGGTGTATTTATTAATCTTTCAAAAGCATCTTTATGATTTTTAACATTTTCTAAAAATTTTTTATTACCAACATCATCTAAAATAACGTTATTTTTAATTTCAAAAAATTTCTCACTAAAAGGATTTCTAGTTTCTTCAAAAGATTTATAGATTAAATATAAAATACAGTCATTTCTATAACTTCTTATGGATAATTCCAAAACATTGTCTGGTATCATGGAAGAAGTATATAGTTCTTTTAATTTCTCATAGTTTGCATCTTTGATTTTTTCATATATTTTTTCTAAAATTTGTTTTGAATCTTCCCGTATTTTATTTTCTTCAAAATCATTTCCTTCTTTTCTATATAGTTCAATAGAGAATAATTTATCCTGTGCGTCGTATGATATTTCAGCGAATAAATAACCCTTTTCTTTTGCTATATTTTCTACAAATTCTCTTAATTCTGGAAAATTAAATCTAAAAACATCTTGTTCTTGAATAGAAAAATTTTCTGTGCTCCAGGTTAATTTAACAACGCTTTTAGCGTCCATATTAGTGTGTCTATAGGTTTCTCTTTTGGGGTCGTCATAAGTTGTATATCTTATGCTGTCTACTCCTAATTTTCTAATAGGCTCTGTTTTTGTTAATTTGTTAACATCATTTTTTTCAAACACCACATCATTCTTGTTAAAATATTGTAGATATTCTTTATCCATTAATTCTAAAATTTCTTTATAATTAGGGTTTAAAGCTTCTGAAATTATTGTTATGCTATTAGCAGGAACAACATTTTTTAAATAAAAATCTTTTACTTCATTAATGTTTAAACTATCGATTTCTTCCATTTTTCCTGAATTTTTATATAATCCCCCAACAAGTCTTTCACTAAAAAATTCGGAAGTTTCATGTTTTCCTTTCCATTTTTTATTATTCCAATCTCTTTTTGAATATAAAAAGTTAAATTTTGCAATATCTTTCGCAATTTTTAAGCTTTCTTCATTATCATCCATAAATTTGGGGTTCTTTAAATTATTTGCAACAACTTGCACCATTTTTGGTGTCCACGTTTGAATTTCAACATTAAAACCTAAAGCATTATAGGAGGTATCAACCACTGGAAATAACAAACCTCTTAATCTTCCATTGTTAGCCAAAGTTGTGGTATTGTAGTTTTCTCTTAAATCTTTAACTATTGAATTATTTAGCATTTGAGATATTATGTTAATATTTCCTCTATTATCTTTTGGTGTTATGTAAAAATGAGTTCCTAAAACAGAACTTATGTCCATTATATCTTTATCTTTTTTTAAACAAATAACAATCTTAGCGCCAGATTTTATGTGTTCATAAACGATAAATGTTATTCCCTCTTTTTTTATTATTTCTGATTTATAATTATTAATTTCTATATTTTTGCCATCGACTATTTGTTGGTTATTTTTCATATCTTTAAAATTCAAATCTTCTTTATATTCTTTTTTATTTGTTTTTTCAGAAAAATTTTTTTCATCATTAGAATCTTCTTCAGAATCTGAATTATAATCAACATCATTATCATTTAGGTATTTTTTGCTGTTTTTGTTAACTTTACTTTTTTTGTTTTTAACATTTTCTGTATTTTTGGTTTTAAAAATTTCTTTGTTTTTAGCTGCAAAAGCAGAACTTGTTGTTAAAGAAACTATTGTTAATGCACACAATATTTTTAATATTTTTTTATTCATTTTTTATAAAACATCCTTTCTAATTTATTTTAAAATTTGATTTTATTATATACTTATACAAATTTTTTTACAATAGTTTTTTAATTTTTTCTAAAAAATAAAAAAATGTTTTGTTTTAAATTTTTAAATATTTTAATTATTTTTAATTTTCATAATTAATTTTATATTTAAAAGGCTTTTTTGTGGAGCTTTTTAATATGCTATATTTTTAAATTTATTTATATTATAAATTCAACTTTTTAAGTTTATCTTAAATATAAAGATTATAGGTTTGTTATATTACCTCTAATAAATTTTTATGATATTTTTTAAGAATTAATAAAGAATTATGTTATTTTGATTTATATTAAAATATTGGCTAGATTTTAATGAAAAATATTATTTATATTATAAATTCAACTTTTTAAGTTTATATTAAATATAAACATTATAGGCTTGCTATATTATTTCTAATAAATTTTTATAATATTTTTATTAAGAATTATTAAAGAGTTATGTTATTTTGATTTATATTAAAATATTAGTTAGGTTTTAATGAAAAATATTATTTATATTATAAATTTAATTTTTTAAGTTTATCTTAA